>NZ_JADJUO010000002.1:0-154583 GCF_016717045.1 Candidatus Villigracilis proximus
CCTCTCCCCACGACAAACAAGGAACACAATGATCCCCAATCAATGGTACGGCATTCTCGAATCGAACGAAGTCAAAAAAGGGAAACCTATCGGCTTCACGCGCATGGGCGAAAAAATGGTCGCCTGGCGGAATCGCAGTGGACAGGACAGTGATGAGCGATCTGTGTCCGCATCGCGGCGTGGCATTGAGTGCGGGAAAACTGGTGGATGATTGCATCCAGTGTCCCTTCCACGGTTTTGAATATGATACTTCGGAGATTGCCGATTCATTCCAGCGAATGGAAAAAACGCAGAGCCGCCCAAAGCCATGCACGTCAAGCCCTATGTGACCCGCGAAGCTCACGATATTATTTTCCTCTGGTGGGGCGAGCCGCGCGCGAACGAAAATTATCCGCCTTTGCCGTGGTTCGAGAACATCAGCGCGGACATGGTCTACTCGACCATTCGCAACCATTGGAAGAATCATTACGCGCGAGCCATCGAGAATCAACTCGATGTAGTTCACCTGCCTTTTGTCCACTACAACACCATCGGCAGCGGAAACCGCGCACTGGTCAATGGTCCCGTTGCGAAGGAAATACAATTCGCCGCTGGCAGTTACCGTCTTGACGTGTGGGTGGATAATAAATCTGATCACGGTCAAAAGCCGATCAAGCCGTCTGACATGCCAGAACCTACACGGCGCCCGCTGATCCAGTTCTACTTTCCTAATCTATGGCAAAACTGGCTCTCAAATGATTTCCTTGTTTTCCTGATCTTCGTCCCGATCGATAACGAAAACACCATGATGTACCTGCGTCAATATCACAAAATGCGGATTCCCATTTTGCGCCAGTTATTTGAATTTTTCGGCGGACTTGGAAACCTGTATATTCTCAATCAAGACAAACGCGTGGTCATCACCCAGCGTCCATCGCGTCCTGATCTGGATATCGGTGAAATCCTGATCCCGGGCGATCATCCCATCGTGATGTATCGCAAACGCAGAAGAACGCTCATTGAGGAAGCACAGGCCAGATAAGAACAAGAAAACAAAACCAAAAAAGAAAACCTCGAAAGGGGGGTTGGGGAAGAAAGGGGGGGGGGGAGAGACGGGTTAGGGGGGAGGAAGAAAATGGGGGGGGGGGGGGGGTGGGGGGGTTTAGTCCCCAGGCCCCCCCCCCCCCCGGGCATACGCCCGCGTTGGGGGAGGGGGGTGGGGTGCAACCCCCCCCCCAACACCGAACGGCCACCCCGAAAACCCCTTTTTCCGCGGCCGCCGGGGGTTGGTGGGCCCCCCGGCCCCCCCCCCCCCCCGCGCCCACCGGGACCCCGGCGCCGGGGGGGGCGGGGGGGGGGGCGCGGGCGCGGGCGGGCGGGGGCGGGGGCCGGGGGGGGGTTTGGTGTTGTGTGGCGGGGGGGGGGGGGGGGGGCGGGGGGGGGGGGGCGCCGGGGCGGCCGGGCGTCTGCCCCCCGCGCCGCCGGGGGGGTGTTTTGGGGGGGGGGGGGGGGGGGGGCCCCGACCCGGTGGCCCGGGGCGGCCCCCGCGGGTTTTTTTTTTCGGGGGGGGGGTGGGGGGGGGGGGCGGGGCCGGCCGCGGGGGCGGCCCCTGGGGTGTTTCCGCGGGGGGGGGCGGGGCGGCTTTTTGGCTTTCGCGGCGGGTTATGTTTGGAGCATAGCCTTCTAGGTTGCGGACTTCGCTCCGATTTATGTTTGCCATGCAAAAATATTCACGACAACTTTTTACAGGCATTAAGTGTTATAAGCATGGTTGTCTAAACTTATCGTTGTTCCCATGGAGAAGCTATGTTATCGAATACATCGCGTTTACTGACTTATCTCTGCGCTGCCCTGTATGGAATTCTGGGAATGCTTTTATTTTTATTCCCCGAACAACTCGCGCCCGTCTTCGCCTGGAAGGTCACCGGCTTTATGACCATCACCATCGGCGGCTGGTGCTTGGGCAATGCCTGGCTGGCGTATATCGCCGCCCGCCGCTGGGACTGGCAGCGAGTCTATACTCAACTCATTTATTTATGGCTGTTCGGCATCGGGGAATTGCTTGTATTGTTTTTCTTCCGCGATAAGTTAAGACTCGAACATCCCATTGCATGGTTGTATTTCATCACACTCATCGTCAACACACTCGCCGCGTTCATTGGCATCTTTGATTATCTTCGCATTCGTCCATCCAATCAGTTGATCGGCGCAGGCCTCACAAAAGCTCAAAGTATGTTTGCCGTTGCATTTGTGATCTTCGTCGGCTTTCTCGGCTTGTATGGATTAATCGCACAGATCGGCGCACCCGGCACAAACGCGGGCATCTTTCCTGAAGTCATGTCTCTGTTCACCTTGCGCAGTTTCGGCGTTTTCTATTTTTCACTCGCGCTGGCGACCATCCCCTATTTTTGGGATAGAAGCCTGAACTCCATTCTGAGTCACGCCTTTGCCGCCTATGCATTAATTTTCTTCATTACCACCGCCGCTTTTATTTACATCGACCTCTTCAATTTTTCCGAGCGCCCGGGCGGGCTGGCTTATTTCGGCGCATATCTGGTCGTGGGCATCCCGTTACTTTTTGTCTTCTATAAATACGGCACAGGCAAATAATTTCAAGAACAGCCTTTGAGGAAAACTCGGAGGCTGTTTTATTATCGGCTAAAATGGATATATGACTCGCTGGCTTGACCCTCATCCTGTAGAAATCCCCGCTTCATTCTCAACCCTCAACCTGCCTCCGTTTATCGCGCAGATCCTGCTCCGACGGGGAATCAGCACACCCGAAGCAGCCGAAGCGTTCTTACATCCCGATGCGATTCCTTCCACGCCCTTTCCGAATATAGAACCCGCAGTGGAACGCATCCAATTGGCGATCCACAATCAGGAAAAAATTTGCGTCTGGGGTGATTTCGATGTGGACGGACAGACTTCCACGGCGCTGTTGGTGCAGGCATTCCAAGCGCTCGGCGCGGACGTTGTCTATTACATTCCAATTCGCGGCAAAGAGAGTCACGGCGTGCATGTCGACTCGCTCAAGCCGATCCTCGATCACGGCGCGACGTTGATCGTCACCTGTGACACAGGCATCACCGCCCACGAAGCCGTGGACTATGCCAACTCGCGCGGCGTGGACGTGGTCATCACCGATCATCATGATCTGGGCGAAACACTTCCAAATGCAGTTGCGATCATCAATCCCAAATTATTGCCAAAGGATCATCTGCTCGCAAATCTGGCGGGCGTTGGGGTGGCGTATAAATTAGCAGAAACTTTGTTGGACCGTAGACCATTGACCGTGGACCATGAAGCACCGTCCGCCGTCCACGGTCTACGGTCAGATGCGTTACTCGATCTCGTCGCTCTCGGTCTTATCGCCGATATTGCCTTGCTGAAAGGTGAAACCCGTTCGCTGGCACAAAAAGGGATTCAAGCCTTACGCGAAACCAAACGGCTTGGCATAAAAGTGATCGCTGAGTTATCGTCCACGCAACTCGAAACGCTGACCGAGGAAACGATCGGTTTTACCTTTGCGCCGCGCTTAAATGCGCTTGGCAGATTGGGCGATGCAAATCCGGCGGTTGAATTATTACTCACTCAAGATCCGGCGCGCGCGCGCCTGCTGGCCGCGCAAATTGAAGGATTGAATTCGCAGCGCAGATTATTGACAAGCAATGTTTATCTGGCCGCAGAAGCACAATTGAAAGCCAACCCCGATCTGTTGACTGAACCCGTGATCGTATTGTCACATCCCAACTGGCCGGGCGGCGTGGTGGGCATTGTCGCCAACAAACTCGTTGACCGCTATCACAAACCGGCGATCCTTAAAACGAATCCGAAGACGGGATTATGCGCGGGTCGGCGCGTTCCATTGAAGGGCTGCACATCACAGAAGCCATCGCCACCCAAAAAGAACTCCTGCGCGGATTCGGCGGACATCCCATGGCGGCCGGCATGTCTTTTGATGCCGATAAATTAATTGAATTCCGCAGAGGACTTGGAAAAGCGATCGAAAAACAGATGGGTACGATCGTGCGCGAAGAAGCCGCTTTGCAAATTGATGCATGGCTTGACTTAAACGAACTCAATCTTGAACTGGCAAATTCGCTGGAAATGCTCGCGCCTTTCGGGGCGGGAAACCCCGCGTTGACATTGGCCACGCGCAATGTGAGCTTAAAGTCTATTTCAACCATTGGAAAGACAAAAGAACATCTGCGTTTGACAATCGAAGATGAAGGCGGGAATGTTCAAAGCATTTTATGGTGGGGCGGCGCGGGCGAGGAAAAACCCGAAGAGGGCAGCAAGTTCGATATTTCCTATTCATTGCGAGCCAGTTCCTATCGCGGACAAAAGCAAGTCACAGTGCAATTTGAAGAATTCAGGATCGTTGAAGAAAAGCCTGTTGAAGTTCGGAAATCAAAAATCGAAATTAAAGATATGCGTTTGGAGTCAGCCAGCTTGCTGGCGAAACTACAGAAGCAAGCTCCTGCACTCCAAATTTGGGCCGAAGGCGCGGAGAAATCAAAAGGCAGATCACGTTTTGATCTACAACAAGTGGATGATTTTTTAATTTATACAACTCCCCCATCGCCGGTTGAATTGCGAAGGGCGTTGGAGATCGTTAAGCCAAAAACAATTTCAGTGTTTGCCATTCCGCCTGCGGAGGAAAAACCCGAAGAGTATCTTAATCGTCTGGCGGGTTTGTGCAAATATACGCTCAATAATTATGAAGGAAGAACGACGCTTGGCAAACTCGCGGCGGCCATGGCTTCACGCGAGAGCGCCATTGAATTTGGCCTGCAATGGCTTGCAGCCGCCGGACATGCATCTGTCAGCGTGGAAGATGATGCCGTGATTCTCTCTGCCGAAAAGCCGGAGGCGAACCCGTATTTACAGAAGGAGTTATATCTGGCCTTGCGCGGTATCCTCAACGAAATATCAGCTTATCGCAAATATTTTGCGACCGTGGAGGATGTGGCTGGTTTATTTGAGGTGCATTAAAAAAAGGAGAAGAGGGCATGACGAAGCCTGAGATCATTTCCTGGTTACTCGAAGGCGACCCTTCGATCCGCTGGCAGGTGCAACGGGATTTATTAAATGCCCGCCCTGCAAAGTATGAATTGGAGCGCAGGAAAATTGCAAAGGAAGGCTGGGGGAAGCGTCTGCTTGACCTGCAAGACTCCAGCGGACTTTGGGGCGGCGGGATCTATGGCCCGAAGTGGATATCCACCACGTATACCATGCTGACCTTGCGCCTGCTCGGGTTGCAGACGAATCATCCACAGGCTAAACAGGCGTGCAAAATTTTTCTTGATGAAGGTTTTTATACAGACGGGGGAATCAATTTCTTTTCATATTCATTGAAATACAGTGAAACTTGTGTCACGAGCATGATCCTCGCGTTGCTGGCCTATTTCCGATATCCCGATGAGCGCATCCATGCGATTGCTTCATTTGTGGTCGGCGAACAAATGTCCGACGGCGGCTGGAACTGCGAATCACCCAAGGGCGCGACACATTCATCATTCCATACAACGATCCAGCGCTGGAGGGATTATATGAATATGAGTGTCTCTTCCCGGAAAAGAAAAAGCAAATCAGCAAAGTCCGCGCCCGTGGACATGAATTCCTGCTGGCGCATCGCCTGTACAAATCGCACCGCACAGGCAAGGTCTTCGACTCAAAGATGACGACCATGCCCTTCCCGCCGCGCTGGAAATATGACTTCATCCGCGCACTGGATTACCTCCGCAGTTGTGACGCGCCGCGCGACGAACGCATGTCCGACGCAATTGAATTACTGCAAATGAAACAAAAAAAGATGGAACCTGGCCGATGAACAGCGGCATGACGGGAGTAAAATATTTCGATCTTGAAAAAGCTGGTCAACCCAGCAGGTGGAATACGTTAAGGGCGTTGCGGATTCTAAATTGGTGGGATAAAAAAATACCAGTTGAGATGGCCGCACCTATTTCTCGAAGTCAATAAAATCATCCACACCAAACTGGCCTTCATAATAGGTCAATAGTGTTTCGGTTTTGCGCAAAAACTCAGAGTCGCGCCCTTCTGGTTCTGTTCCCTTAGACTCCAAAATCTCTTTATGGGTAATCAAACGCTCACGAAAGCTAAGCGCAGACGAAGCCGGCAAAAGCGGCTAGATCTCGCGGATTAAACTCAGAGTCTCCCGAATTGTGGATAATGCTTCGGGCAATGCAATATCATTATCAAGAAGTCGTTTTAGCACAACACACTTGTAATTCCTGCAAGTACGCGGATAGTTTGGAGATGTATACACCGTGCATATTCCATTCCAAAGCGGGCATGGCTGCGTGAATCCGCGCTGACGGGGGTCATCTCGAATGACAGTCAAGCCGAGAGATTCAGCGGGGTCTAATGCCTGGACGTTAAGTCTCACGGACGCAAAAAGATGACCCGAACAACACAATCCGCAGGACTTGCAGAGAATATTAGAGGGAGATCCGTTAGTATTGGCAGGGTTGGGCATAAGTTTCAGATCCGTTTTTTTATGGTTCGTATCCCTGCAAGGCGAGCGCGACGGCTGCATTCATATGTATTTTTGCACCCTCTTCCCACGCAGACTCGAACTCCTCCGTGCTCATTTTGCTTTTGAGCAGTTCAATGTGCTTATCATAATCGGGGCGGTCAACGGGAGGAATAACTATTCCAAATTTCTTACGCAGGGCATCGGAACAGCCAAACCAGCGCGCAGATTGTACAAAATCATTTTGCAGCAGGAATAATTTGGCAAGGTTGTCAAAGATTTCGGAGAAATGGATATATTCTTGGAGTTTGTTTCTCAGAAACAGCGATCTTTGATAATGCCGGGTCGCGGCGGGGAAGTTGCCTGCCACGCGTTCCACCTCTGCCAACCCATACCAGGAGACGCCTGTATTGTTTTGTCCTCCCACCTTCTCCATTTGGGCGATGCTCTTCTCAAAATAGTTGCGCGCCTCTTCGATTTGTCCTGAATGGAATAACACCAATCCATATCTCCCCATTGTAAACCCGGCAAACTCATCCCATTGCATTTCTTTGAGAGCCTTGAAAAGTGCTTCATAGGTCTGGCGGGATTTTTCCAGTTCTCCTGTTATCAAGGCAAGCCAACCATCATGGACCTGAATATAAATATTCTCCTGAGCCTGATTGCCGCTTTTTGACGAATAGTCATTGGCTTCTTGATAATATTTTTTTGCCAAGTCATACTCTCCCTGCAGGATGGCAATATCCGCCAGATGCCAGAGCGTGTATTTCGCTCTAGGTTCATCCATCAGTTCCCGGTAGGCATACAGATTTGCCTCAAAGTTTTTTTGCGCCCTAACTAAATTTCCGCGGGACAAATCCCTGTAGGACAGGGCACCTGAATGCTGTAAGGCGAATCGGTCATAGCCAAGCTTGAAAAAAATGTCCCGCGCCTGCGAATCCATCTCGTCGCATTTTTCCAGATTGCCGTTATTCATATTTAAATCTGCCAACGCGCTGAGCGCCCAAGCGACGTCCGCTTCATTGCCAGCCGCTCGCGCTCCATCCAACAGTTTCACCGCGTTCTCTTCGGCAGCCTTGGGGTTGTTACCTGTCATGAACAGTCCGGTTAGCAAACCAAATGCGTGCCATGATCCCGCCGGAAAATTGAGTTCCTGCAATAATCTGGTTGCTTTGTGGCATATCTCCATTGCGAAAGGCTCGGTAAGAAAATTTAATTTTACGCCACCCATCAATTCAATCTTTAGCGCAAGCAGTAAGCCATATCCAGCTGTTCGGCACAGGATTTCATCCTTTTCCACCAGCAGTACGACTTCGTTGAGATAATTGACTGCCTCGGAGGCTAGTCCGCGGTGTAACCAGTAAAAGTTCAGCGCGTTGCAGATGCGCATGGCACAATTGCCATCGCCAATCTCGACCGCCCACCACAATGCCGCACGGATATTCTCTTGCTCAGCATCCAGCCTCCTAAGCCAAGTCTCCCCGTTGTTCTTGAACAGTTCAGGCTCAACCTGTTCCACCAATTTGACAAACGCCTTACAGTGACGATTGCGCATTTCCACGCCATCACCAGATTCAAACAGCTTCTCACGCGCATATTGGCGGATGGTTTCGAGGATACGATAACGTGTATTCCCATTTTCTTCTTCAACTGCGACCAGTGACTTATCAACCAGATGACCAAGCATATCGAGAATATCCAGCGCATCCAGTTTTTCATCGCCGCAGATTTGCTCTGCCAGTTCAAGAGTCCAGCCGCCGGAGAAGACCGCCAGGCGACGCAGCAATAATTTTTCAAGATCTGTCAGCAAGTCATAAGACCAGTCGATCAGTGCGCGGAGAGTCTGCTGGCGGGGTAAGGCAGTGCGGCTGCCACCGGTCAACAAGCGGAAGCGATCATCGAGGCGGGACATGATCTGCTCGACCGACATGCTCTTGGCGCGCGCAGCGGCGAGTTCCAACGCCAGAGGAATCCCATCGAGGCGGTAGCAGACTTGAGCGATGGCAGATGCGTTTTCCTTTGTCACGGCGAAACGTGGAGAGACCAGCAATACGCGGTCAATGAAAAGTCTCACAGATTCGTATTGGGTCAGTTGGTTGAATTCAGGCAGGTTCTTTGGATTCGGCGCTGAAAGGGAAGGCACGTGCCATGAGACTTCTCTGCTCACACCCAATGATTCGCGGCTGCTTGCCAGTATCTTTACGTTCGGCACTGACTTCAAAATCGCTTGCGATATTTTCGCACATGCTTCGATCAGGTGTTCGCAGTTGTCCAAAATAAGGAGTAGATTCTTTGCACGCAGATATTCTTCCAATGTTTCCTGCGCGGTTTTGCCTTTTTGTTCGCTAACAGACATGGCGGAAAGGATTGTTTGCGGCACGAGCTCAGGATCGGAGAGGGAGGCAAGTTCAATGAACCAAACACCATGCGGATACGCATCCAGCACATCGGCCGCCAGTTGCAATGAGAGCCGTGATTTGCCCGTTCCTCCGGGACCGACGAGAGTCACAAGACGATGTGAATTGAGTTCCTCTTTAACTTCAGCAATTTCCTTTTCGCGCCCGATGAAGCTGGTCAACTGTGCGGGTAAGTTGTTGGGAATGGCGCTCAATGTTTTCAAAGGCGGGAAATCACGCATCAGGCCGGGCACTTCCACCTGCCAGAGATGTTCCGTGTTGAGCAATCCCTTCAAGCGTTGTTCGCCCATATCACGCAAGGTAACGGCTGGCGGAAGTTCGCCGCGCGTCAATTCTGCGCTGGCGTTGGAGAGCAATATCTGGCCGCCATGCCCCGCCGACATGACGCGATTGACACGCGCCAGAGCCGAGTATCCGGTATAACCACCTGATGCATCATCAACATTCCCAACCTGGGCCGCTCCGGTGTTGATCCCCATGCGGACTTTGATCGGCGCAGGATCCCATGCTTCGGCTTGCAGCATTTGCTGAGCAGAAAACGCCGCTTTCAGAGCATCGGGCGCGGTATGGAATGCGGCGCAAAACTCATCGCCCACGATCTGAAAGACATAGCCATTATTAGATTCAATAGCACTGCGCAAAATTTCATGGTGACGATTGCGCAAGGTTTCCCACTGATCTGGATAGGCTTGTGCGATTCCAGTGCTGCCTTCGATATCAGTGAACATAAAGGTTACAGTGCCGGTTGGAAGAGTATTCATATGATTTCCACTGCCTATAATGAGTGATATAAAAAATCGAAACCGCTAAAAATATCTACCCTGATTGTGACAAGAGTACACATATTTATAAAAAGACCCTGACGGTTTTTAAAAACCTTCAAGGTCTGACAGCAATTACATTGGCAACCCCAACTCCATCAACTTCTCTTTCGTCGGCCAGCCCTTCTCATCCCAACCGCGGACTTTGTAAAACTCGGGCAGCATCTTATCGAGCTCCACGACCTTGCCTTTGGCGGGGCCATCGGGCAGCGGCTCGTGCAACATACGGTGCGGAAGTGTATCTTCGGTGGAGCCAGCCTTGAGCAGGAACATGCGCTCCAGGTTATACACGCGCTCGGCGGCTTTCAATGCTTCTTCGGGTGTATATCCCGCGCCCGTGGATAAGTTCATCATCTCGGCGAGTCTTTCGGGAAGAATCATGCGGTCTTTGTTGAAGGCGTAACGAATGGCAACGAAGACACACAAACCAGACGAGTCCATCAACGCAAACGAATCTTCAAAATGTTTGACGAGTTCAGGCTTGCCTTCGGTGGTCAGCGGATTCTCTTTGACAGGCACACCGAAGACTTCTTCGTACGCCACGTCACCTTCCATGTGTGACGCGCCTTTATTCGATGTGGCATACAGCAAGCCCATGCCCTGCGAGCCGCGCGGATCGTAGCCGGGGAATTCCTGCTTGCGTGTGGTGACTGCAATTTCAGGATGACCATATTTTTCCGCGAGGCGGTAACTGCCCTGCGCGAGGTCTTTTCCAAAGCCTTTGTTATACGCCATCAACTTGATCATTTCGATCATCGCATCATGGTCGCCAAACTTCAACGGCATGCCAATGATCTCTTCAGAAATATATCCCTTCTCATACATTTCCATCGCGGCGGCGATCGTCATGCCGGTTGTGATGGTGTCCATGCCATATTCGTTGCACAGATAATTCGCTTTGAGCAGCGCGGCGAGGTCGCTCACACCGCAGCCCGTTCCCAGCGACGAAATCGTTTCATACTCGGGGCCTTCGCCCTTGCCCTTATATTTTCCGTCGGGCACTTCGGTCAAACGTCCGCACGAAAGCGGACAGCGATAACAAGGCGTGTGGCGGATCAAATATTGATTCTTGAGCGCATCGCCATCAATATTATTCACATGCTCAAACGTGCCTTGCAAAAAATTCCGTGTCGGCAAAATACCAAGCGTGTTGGTCACCTGCGGCACATACGACGTTCCGTAAATGCGCATGTTCGAACCCTTCTTCACATCCGCGCCCACATTCTTGGACGTATCCACGCTCAACGCGCATCCCTTCGGGGTTGTACAGCGGCGGGTTTTTATTTCCCATCGCCACAACCGCTTTGAGATTCTTGCTGCCCATCACCGCACCAACTCCAGAACGAGCCGCCGCGCGATGTTTGTCATTCATGATCGCCGCCATCAACGCGAGGTTCTCCCCCGCAGGGCCAATACATGCGACTCTCGCATCAGCAGATGTTTCTGCCTTTAGGATATCTGTGGTCTCATGCGTATCCTTCCCCCAAACATGCGCCGCAGACCTAACCTCAACCTGATCCTCGTTTACGTAGAGATATACCGGCTCTGACGATTTTCCCTCAAAGATGAACATGTCGAATCCCGTGCGTTTCATCCATGTCGGGAATTCACCGCCCGAATTGGAATGCGCCAATGCACCCGTTAACGGGGACTTGGTGACGACCATATAGCGGTTCCCCGTCGGCGCGGGAGTCGCGGTCAATGGGCCAGTGGCGAAGATCAACTTATTCTCCGGCGAAAGCGGATCAGTCATCGGGTCCATTTCTTTGTACAAATAATGGATCGCCCATCCGCGCCCGCCGAGGTAATCACGCGCGATCTTCGGGTCAACATCTTCAGTAGTGACTTTATGGGTGGTGAGGTTTACTCGTAAAATTCTGAGGTGCCAGCCGTACATGGGAAACTCCTGTTGGGGAAAGGATGAATTAGGAATGATGAAGGATGAAAGAAGAAAGAGGAAAGAATTCCTTTGTGTTCCTTCGTTCCTTTGTGGTGAAAAAGATTATCCGCCAGCGATCGCGGAAAATGCTGTGACCATGTCACCTTCAATGAGCGGCGTATTCATATCCACAGTCAGGCCGTTCAACACAATCACGCTTTCATCGTTAAGGGGAATGTCAAAACGCGAGATCGCCTCATAGACTGTTGTCCCAGCGGGGACATCCAACTCCACCACACCGTGCTTTGCTTCGGGCGGCAGGACTTCACGATAGTTGGCGATCAGTTTAACGTGGATCATCATTTGTGGATTCTAGCACGAAAGGAGATAAAATAATAATTATGAAAAGACAACTCCCCTATCATGGCTCATGTTTCGTCTGCGGAACGGATAACCCGCACGGTATTGGCATCACCATGTTCATAGATGACGATGGTATTCTCACTTCTGAGTTTACATTGAATGAAGCGCATCAAGGTCCGCCGGGATATTCACACGGCGGCGCGTCTGCAGCGATTTTAGATGAAGCTATGGGACTCGTCGTTTGGGCCGCAGGGCACAAAGTGGTGGCAGTTAATCTGGAGATCAACTACCGCAAACCGCTTCCACTGATGCAGCCGCTGATCGTCGAAACACGTATCACCAAAATCGATGGGCGGAAAATATTCTCGACAGGCGAAATCAAACTCGCAGATTCAACTGTCGCCGTGAGTGGAAGCGGAATCTACGTCTCCGCGCCGCATCTATTTGAACAAGTCAGATTGAAAAGGGAGACTTCATGAAAACCATCGGACTGATCGGCGGGATGAGCTGGGAATCATCCATCGAGTATTATCGCATCATCAATGAAACAGCGAAGGAAAAGCTGGGCGGGCTGCATTCTGCAAAAAGTTTAATGGTCACTGTTGATTTTGCTGAGATCGAAAAATTACAACACGAAGACCGCTGGGATGAAGCCGCGCAGATTCTAATAAAGTGCGCGCAAGACCTCGAACGCGGCGGCGCAGATTTTATTGTGCTGTGTACCAACACCATGCACAAACTCGCAGACCAGATCATTGCCAATGTCAATATTCCATTTTTGCACATTGCAGATGCAACCGCGCAAAAAATTACAGCGGCAGGCATCAAGAAAATTGGCCTACTTGGCACGCGCTTTACAATGGAACATGATTTTTACAAAGGCCGTTTGATCCAAAATTTCGGACTGAATGTACTGATTCCAAACGAAGCAGACCGCGAGATTGTCCATCGTGTGATCTATGATGAGCTGGTTCAAGGCAGAATCGTGGATAGTTCACGCGAAGAATATAAACGCATTATAAAATCGCTCATCACACAGGGCGCACAGGGAATTATTCTTGGATGCACTGAAATTGAATTGCTCGTCAAACAGGAAGACAGCACAGCGCCGCTCTTTCCAACCACAAGCATTCACGCAATCGCCGCCGTTGAATATGCATTGAAGCAAACATGAAAATAAATATTTTTATATTTCTTGGGTTGCTATTAAGTGCCTGTATTACCTCGCCTACATCAGTACCAACGGTCACCGCCAGCGCGCCATTTGTGCTCAAGTCGGCAGATAACCCATACGCCCCCAAAACGGAAGATGCCAATCTGCAAATTGGCGGCGTGGAATTAACTTCACTCAACCTTTCGGAACAGGTGGAAAACACTCCTGTCCGCGTGGAATTAAGATTCACAGGCTCCCTGCCGCGCGCCTGCAATGAATTACGCATTGACGTAGGCACACCAAACGACGAATATCAAATCCTTGTCACAGTCTATAGTCTGGTGGATATAAAAATAGAATGTGAAAATGTATTCCAGCAATTTGAAGCATCTGTGTTATTGGGCGTCTACTCGGCAGGCAGATATACAGTTTGGGTCAATGGCGGTCTGGTCGGGGATTTTGTAACTTATTAGTTCTTCGGGAACTTTCCCGTCATCCATTCGTTATCTATATATGGGCTGCACAGCCTTTAATTTCAACTTACGCAAAAATATAAATGGGACTGCGGGCTTCAAGTCCGCGATCAAAAAAATTAACCTTCTCGAAGAAAATTGCGTAAGGCGGGTTAATCATTCATTCTTTTGGAGAAATACATGAAACAGATGTCCTTCATCGCACTGACCCTTCTGCTGATCCTCACAGCCTGTACGCCCACCGCAACCGAAGTCCCCACGCCTGCCGCGGTAAACACAAACCCCGAGCGCGGTAACGCCTATCTTGATTCAGCTGAGCTGCTCATCATGGAAAGTTTCCCGCTTCAATTTACCCTCGCGCTGAAAGGTAATCTTCCAACATCCTGTCATGAGTTAAAAGTGGATGTCAGCCTGCCTGACACCGAAAACAAAATTTTAGTGGATGTGTATTCACTCACACAGCCTGATCTGATCTGCGCACAAATGCTGGCTCCATTTGAAAAAAATATCCCACTCGGAAGTTTCCCCGCCGGGCATTACTTTCTCTGGGTCAACGGAGAACTGCTCACCGAATTCGACGCCTAACAAAATTGGACGCAGATCACTTCGCGCAGAAAACGCTGATCTCAGTTTTTATCTGCGTGAATCAGCGTTCATCTGCGTCCACCAAAAAAGATTCATTCTTCCCTGCTGACCGCGCCCACTCTGGCATTTGTCAACTTCACCAGATCATCCACCCGTAATTGAATATCCAGTCCGCGCTGACCGCCTGAGATATAAATTTTCTCAAACCGCTGCGCGGCAGAATCGATCACCACTTGAAATCCTTTATGGATCAATGCCAGCGGAGAAATTCCCCCCGCCTGCAAACCGGTCAACTGCTCGGCTTCACGCTCAGTCGGCAAATGCACTTTCTTTTCACCTAAAAACGCCGCCAGCAGCTTCAAGTCCACCTCACGCGGGCCGGGCACAAGCGCCAGCACAGGCTTCTTTTTTTCGCGTACGATCACGATCGTCTTAAAAACCTCTTCGGCAGAAACGCCCATAAAATCAGCAGCTTCCACAGCGCCAAGTTTTTCAAACGGCAGCTCATGCGCGGCATAAAACACCTTGTGCGCATCTAAAAATCTGGTTACATTATTTGTGACAGTCATCTTTTATAAAATCCTGTACAATTATAAACACAAAGCGGATAAAGTACCGCGCTTCATTCTTAACTTCAACCTGTTCCCCGTCAAAAGAAATGCTCCACACCCAGACAATCACCACCCAATCCCCACCCAAGCACAGGAGGCTGTAAATGATAAGCACAGACGTACTCTCGCAATTTGGACTATTTCAAGGACTGCCCGAATCGCTGATGACAGAGATCGCCGCCATCAGCAGCGAAGTTTCTGCCAAACAAGGTGACTTTATTTTTCGCGAAGGTGAAAAGCAGACAAACTTCATTTCCTCTTAAACGGAAGTATTGCCTTGCGCGTCAAATTAACCTCACGCCCCGACACAGTCACCGTTTCATTTATCTCAACCCCCTTTCAAAGTTTCGGGTGGTCAGGCGTGGTTCCACCTTATCACTACACCTCCAGCGCCGAATGTGACGAAGATTCAAAACTATTTATTATTCCCTCCGAACCATTCATGAAGCTTCTTGAGAAAAATCCTGAATCCGGATTCAAGATCATGCAGCGCATCACAATCATCATCGCAGACCGGCTGCGAAACAGCCATCAAGCACTTCTGAAAACCATCTAAACACAAAATTACCGCAGAGACTGTGGAAGTCCAGCAGCTCTGCGGTAATCTTTTAAGACAAAGCACTGCCAGGCATCGGGAAATAAATCAGCATCACACCCTCCCTCGCAATTTGCACAACAAGCGGTAAAATAAATCATGAAATCAACAAACACCGCCATCCCTCTCGAAAAGCTATTTGAACAACTGCCAGAAAACTACACCGTCGCAGACCGCGAATTGGTGCAGCGTGCCTATCGAGTGGCGGAGGAAGCGCATCGCGAACAAAAGCGTCACTCAGGGGAACCTTATATCAATCACTGCATCTCCGTGGCCGGCATATTATCCGAGCTAAAAGTACCGCCGGAGGTCATCGCCGCTGGACTGCTGCACGACACAGTCGAAGATACCACCGTCACCCTGGCCGATATCCGCCGCGACTTCGGCGACACCGTAAAAATTCTCGTGGACGGCGTAACAAAACTCACCCATCTGCCGCGTGTCTCACGCGGAGATTCTCACGCTGAAAACGGCACAAACGGACAGGAAACCGAAGACATCGTCATCGCGCCCGCCCTGCTCGGACGCAAGGAAGATATCGTCTCAGAAACATTGCGCAAGACCTTCCTGGCCATGGGTGAAGATGTACGCGTGATCTTCATCAAACTGGCCGACCGGCTGCACAATATGCGCACGCTCAGTCACATGCCGGAGCATAAACGCAAACGCATCGCGCAGGAAACCCTCGATATTTTCGCCCCGCTCGCAAACAGACTCGGCATCTGGCAGATCAAATGGGAGTTGGAAGACCTCGGCTTTCGCTACGTCAACCCTGAAAAATATAAAGAGATCGCAGAGTTATTAACCGAAAAAAGACCAGACCGTGAAGCCCAGCTTGAAGCCATTAAAGAAAATCTAGTAAAACTGCTCGAAAAAAATAACATCAAAGCTGAAGTCAGCGGCCGCCCCAAACACATCTACTCAATTTATAAAAAAATGCAAAAGAAGGATAAGCCCTTCGACATGGTGCGTGATGTGCGTGCCGTACGCTTGATCGTGCCGGATGTCCCATCCTGCTACGCGGCATTGGGAGTCATCCACACCACATGGCGCCCCATTCCCGGCGAATTTGATGATTACATCGCCGCGCCAAAAGATAACTTTTACCAATCCCTGCATACTGCGGTCATCTACGATGATAAACGCCCGGTCGAAGTACAGATCCGCACCCATGAAATGCACCTCAATGCCGAATATGGAATTGCCGCGCACTGGCGTTATAAAGAAGGCACAAAACATTCAGACAAGAATTACGAGAGCCGTATCAACTCACTGCGTTCGATGATGGAATGGCGGTCAGATGTAAACGACGCGGCGGAATTTGTCGAATCGATGCAAAGCGATGTATTCAAAGACCGCGTCTACATCTTCACCCCGCGTGGTGACATCATCGACCTGCCAGCCGGCTCCACCCCGATCGACTTCGCCTATCACGTCCACACAGACATTGGACATTGCTGCCGGGGCGCGCGCGTGAATGGAAAACTTGTCCCATTGTATCAAGAGTTGAAGACCGGCGATCAAGTTGAAGTATTGACAGCGAAGCGTGGCGCACCCAGCCGCGACTGGCTAAATCTAAATCTTGTGTTGGTACGCACACAGCGTGCCCGTTCAAAGATCAAGGTCTGGTTCAAGAAACAGGAAGATGAGCAGAACCTCTCACAGGGTCGCAGCACACTTGAACGCGAACTTCAGCGGCTCGGACTGACTGATATCAATTTTGAAAATATGGCGCGTGATCTCGAATTCAAAACACCGGATGAAATGTTCATTGCGCTTGGCAATGGCGATCTTTCCGTCAGCAAGATCATCAAGCAATTCTCACAACAGGAGGAAGCCAGCGATATTTTTGAGGTCAATCCATCTGCCGCGCCGGCCACTTCAACAAACGCCATCGAGGTGGTGGGGCTTAAAGGAATGCTCTCCACCATGGCACGCTGCTGCAACCCCATGCCCGGCGACCAGGTGGTCGGTTTCATCACCCGTGGACGCGGCGCAACCATTCACCGCCAGGATTGCCCCAACATCCTGCAAACCAAAGACCGCGAACGTCTGCTGCAAGTGGGCTGGGGACATGTGGAACGCACCTATCCCGTGCCGATCAAGATCAAAGCATACGACCGTCAGGGGCTGGTCAGCGATATTTCAAATTTACTTTCAGATGAAAGCATCAACATCGCCGATGTAAAAGTGAACGTCAACCGCAGCATGGCAGACCTGAGACTCATTATCGAAGTCAAAGACCTCACCCAGCTCAGCCGCATTCTGACCCGCATTGAAAATCTACCCAACGTGATGGAAGCACACAGAACCAATCCCGGTTAATTCCGTTGCGGCAAAATTAATCTCCAACATAACTAAGGTATAATCTCGGCGCTTCAGCCATGTTATCTGTCACCGAAGCGCGCGAGCGCATCCTCTCTGTTTTTCAAACGACCGCATCAGAAACCATTTCACTGATCGAAAGTTCTGGCCGCATATTGGCAGTGGACATTGCCGCGGCAAACGACCTCCCCCTTTTCAACAACTCAGCCATGGATGGATTCGCCATCCGCAGCGTGGACTCATCCAACGCCGCGCCCGCATCTCCCTTAACCTTGAGCGTGGTCGCAGACATCCCCGCCGGATCAGCCGGCGCGCATTATGACAGGCGCACAAGTCCCGCAGGCGCTGACGCTGTCATCCCCGTCGAACATACCGATTTTAATGAACGCTCAGCAGGGCAGCCCGCGCCGCAACATGTGACATTCACCCGCATTGTAAAAACTGGCGAGAACATCCGTTTGCGCGGAACAGATCTACCAGCGGGAAATATGGTTTTGAAAAAAGGACATTTCCTTAAGCCGCAGGATTTGGGATTGCTCGCCATGCTTGGCATTGCGAATATACAAGTTTATAAAAAACCACGCATTGCCTTGCTTTCCACCGGTGACGAATTGTTAAAAGTAGACGAGCCATTAACTGCCGGCAAGATCCACGACTCAAACTCCTATGCACTGGCCGCTTTGATCGAAAGCGCAAACGCAGAAGTTATCTATCTGGGCATCGCAAATGACACCCGCGAATCTGTTAAGTCATTATTACAAAAAGCCATCGCTGAAAATGTCGATTTGATCGTCTCTTCAGCAGGTGTAAGTGTGTGCGCATTTGACTTTGTACAAGACCTCATTGAATCCAACGGCAGCTTGAATTTTTGGCGTGTCAATATGCGACCCGGAAAACCGCTTGCGTTTGGTGAATACAACGGCAAGCCATTCATTGGATTGCCGGGTAACCCTGTTTCAGCCTTTGTTGGGTTTGAGGTCTTTGTGCGTCCCGTGCTTGAAAAGCTGAGCGGCCGATCAGACAGAAGCAAACCCACAGTTAAAGTAAGATGCGGCGAAGAAATCGAGTCTGATGGTCGTGAAAGTTATCTGCGGGCAAAAATTCGCAATGAGAATGGCATCCACACTGCAACATTAACCGGCAATCAAGGCTCAGGAAATTTACTCTCGTTGGTGCAGGCGGATGCTTTACTAATCATCCCCGCTGGTGTAAAATGCGTGCCTGTTGGCCAGGAAGTGGATGCAATACTATTATGAGGAAAAATGGATAAGTGGCTCTATCGCGCATCAATTGCGCTTGTGATCGTAGGTTTGCTTGTTTCAATTTACATGACCATCTACAAAGTCACATCCAACAACTCGATGTGCCTTGGTTCTGGTGATTGCTCCACAGTAAATGCCAGCATCTATTCTGAAGTGAATGGAATTCCAGTGGCTGTGATCGGTGTGCTGGGGTATCTGGCAATTCTTGTCGTTCACTATTTTGAGAATCGAAACCGGTTCTTCAAAGAAAACAGCACGTTAATGATCTTCGGCATGGCGCTGACAGGATTTCTTTTCACCGTCTGGCTGATCTATGTTGAGATCGCACTACTGAAAGCGCTCTGTCCGTTTTGTCTTACATCACAGGCCGCAATGACCCTTATTTTTATCATTGCTGTCATTCGCCTGATAAAACAACCCAACTCTTAGGAGGAAGCCAAATGCCCCGTATTAAATGTCACTATGCAGATTGTGTGTTCGTTGATGAAGGTTATTGTTCCGCCGCGGCCGTGGAGATCGACCCAGATACCGGATGCGCCACCTATTCCCCCACCGATGATGCCGCCGCGAAAGTGGACGAGTTCGACGACGAAGATGAAACCGAAGAATGGGATGAAGAAGAAGGCGACGAAGAAGACGATGACTGGCTTGATGACGAAGACGAGTTTTAGCATCCCGCTTCTTTTTAACTAAAAATTGAATCTAAAAACTAAAAGCCTTCTCTGCGCGAGAAGGCTTTTTTTAATCTAAATCCACTTATTTCAAAAGGATCAACTCGTGATTTGATATAACAACACACCCGCCGCGACAGCCAAATTAAGCGAGCTGACCCGTCCCTGCATGGGCAGGGATACAGTCACATCACAGGCGGCAGTTTGTTCGGGGGATAATCCCTTTTGTTCGTTGCCGAGCATTAATATCCACGGGGTTTGCGGGACGAGGGTTTTATAATTCACATCGGCTTTGGCAGATGTGCCGATCAATTGATACTTTCCCGCACGTGACCATTCAATAAATTTATCAAAGGAAGTTTGAATCACTGGCTTCCAAAATAATGTACCCATGCTGGCGCGGATCACGCTGGGATGATACAACTCCACGCCGCCATCCAGCAGGAAAAGCGCATCCGCACCGACTGCGTCCATTGAGCGCAGAATGGTGCCCACATTGCCCGGGTCTTGCGGAGCGACCAACGCCACCGCGCGCGTTACCGGCTTTGCATCTTTAAGCAACCCCTTCTTTTGATGCACCATAGCGATAATCCCCTGCGGATTTTCCTTATCAGCCAGAGTTTCCATCACTTGCGCAGTGACAGGCTGAGGCTTGAAAGAGAAGCGGGTAATCAGATCATGCGCAAAGGGACTGGTCAACACGCCGGATGAATACAGGATGGTTTCAACGTCCCAACCGGCTTCCACGGCCTCACCGACATGATGAATCCCTTCCACAAGAAATAGGCCGGTTTCATTTCGTATTTTCTTCTGGCGCAAAGCGCGCGCCTGTTTAATTAATGGGTTACTCGGACTGGTTATTAATGGCTTTTGCATATCCCCATT
The DNA here is from genome assembly GCF_016717045.1 of Candidatus Villigracilis proximus. Lineage (NCBI taxonomy): Bacteria > Bacillati > Chloroflexota > Anaerolineae > Anaerolineales > Candidatus Villigracilaceae > Candidatus Villigracilis > Candidatus Villigracilis proximus. The sequence continues at coordinate 20,519 of NZ_JADJUO010000002.1, forward strand.
GTAAATGATTATTGCTGAATCTCGTCAACCAGCCAAAAGATTTTAACCGTCCACAGAGAGCACGGAGAAAAGAAAATCTTTGGCAAGAATTTTTCCAGCCAATACTTTTATCCATTTTCTACACGTGATAAGATGAACTTATTCCGCTTAGTTTAATAGGTATCAATCATAAGGAACAACCATGAGCACACTTACACAAAAAACATCACGGATTAATTACTGGAAATTCGCGCTTTGGCTGGCGATCTTTACTGTGTTCTACAATATCGCCGAAGGATTAATTTCCATCTTCTTTGGCATCAGCGATGAAGCCTTGACCCTCTTCGGCTTCGGCGTGGACTCGTTCATTGAGGTGATGTCTGGCATTGGGATTCTCGCCATGGTCATCCGTATTCAGCGCAATCCTGATGCGCCACGCTCAGGTTTTGAGATCACAGCCTTGCGTGTGACCGGCACCTCTTTTTATCTTCTAGGCATTGGGCTTGGTGCAAGCGCCATCTATAATTTATTCACCGCCCATAAACCAGAAACGACACTGCCCGGTCTGATCATTTCCATCATTTCGATCGGGGTGATGTGGCTGTTGGTGGCAGGCAAGCGCAAAGTGGGGCGTGCGCTTAACTCCGTTCCGATTCTTGCAGATGCAAATTGCACACTGGTCTGTATTTACATGTCTGTCATTCTGCTAATTTCCAGCCTCGTCTATGAATTGACAGGATTTGGTTTCGTAGACAGCATTGGCGCATTAGGCTTGATCTATTTCTCGGTCAAAGAAGGGCGCGAGGCTTTTGATAAAGCCAAAGGCATTGAGTGTGACTGCGAAGACGAGAATTGCAAAGACTAAATAACTCTGTCCTTCGACTTCGCCTCGCATTGTCCCGATGCAGTTGCGGGAGGATGCCTACTTGCTGCAGATCGGCCTTCGCTCGCATTGTCCCTGATGCAGTTGCGAGAGGATGTCCTTCGACTACGCCGCGAAGATCGCGCGGCTCCGCTCACACTGTCCCGATGCAGTTGCGGGAGGATGCATAGGCGAGGGTCGTTTATAATTACTTCATGAAATATTTTCAAAGATTGACGTATATACTTTTTCTTTTTCTAACTGCATGTCAATCGTTCACTTCTTCGATCACGATCATGGACGGAGATCAAACATATCAAGTCGATTCCAGCAACAAGGATTTGATTCCTTTACTAACACAAGCCAGTGTCATCCTTGGGATCAATGACCGGATATTGGTCAACGGAATTGAAACACCGCTCGATCAAACCGCCCCGACTGCTGATTCGCTTACGATCCAAATTCGCCGCGCTGTGACATTAACTCTCGACACGCCTGGCGGATCGCAAACGATCTCAACCTCCGCGCTGACAGTGGGACAGGCATTAAGCGAAGCAGGTTTTACGTTAACTCAAAATGATCTGGTCGCTCCATCTGCTGAGACACCCATTACACAGGCAATGACAGTCACATTTAGACCCGCGCGCGACCTGACAATTCTTGTCGGTGAGAACGCGGTGAATATCCGCTCGGCTGCGGAGACGGTTGGCGAGGCACTTGCCGAAGCTGGGATTCCGCTCATTGGTTTTGACACCAGCTCCCCGCTTGAGAGCGAAGCGCTTCCGTCTGATGGTCAGATCCGCGTGGTACGAGTCTATGAATCCGTGAGCGTGGCATTGGAGCCCATCCCATTTCAAGTGGAAGTTACTGATTCAGTGGATGTCGCATTTGGAGAAGAGGAAATCATTCAGCCCGGCGTGGAAGGCATCGCGATGGTGCGCACGCGCATCCGCTATGAAGATGGAAAAGAAGTAAGCCGCACGACCGAAGGTGAAACTGTGATGCGCCAACCGCGAAATCGCATTGTGGCAAGCGGATCAAAAATTGTGCTGGCTCCAGTTGGCGGTGACATTCCATACGAATATTGGTACGCGACAGAAATGTACGCTTCGGTGTATTCGCCCTGCGCTTCGGGCACAGGCGGCTGCTCTTATGGAACTGCAAGCGGTGCGCGTGCAGGTCAGGGCATTGTAGCTGTGGATTATTCGATCTATAGTTATCTGGCAGGTATGCAAGTTTATGTTCCGGGCTATGGGATTGCCACCATCGGCGACACAGGCGGCGGACCGATCATCGAAACCGCTTTCGGCGTACCGCGCACAAAATGGATCGATCTAGGATTCAACGAAGGCGAGCTGCGAAACATGACCGGCTGGGTTACTGTTTATTTTCTTGCCCCCGCACCGGCTGAGATTCCTTATTTTTTGAAATAATCATTCAAAAAAAACTTCTGAAAGATTATTTTATTTCCAAAAGATTTCAGAAGTTTGAGACAATGTATGACACCATCACAAAAAAAGATCATCACCACACTTTCAATCATAGCCTTCGTGCTTTTTCTCGCAGTAGGACTTTACGCATTCCAAAATTATCAAGTCTTTGCCAAACAGCCACTTGGTCCCGGTCTTCCATTTTCAGAATTACAACTCCCGCCTACATGGACTCCCACTGTTGGCACTCCCGCCGGCATGGTCACGCTTGTTCCCACGATCTCGATTCCAGCCACCAACACCCCCCAACCCATGTGCGGCGGACCGTACATTATGAACATCGTTGCAGTTGGCGCAGACTCTCGTTCGGTTAATTATCAATACGGACTGAGCGATGCGATCCGTCTGGTGCGCGTTGATTTTGTAACTCCCAAAATAACCGTGCTCGAATTTCCGCGTGACTTATGGGTAAAGATTCCGCATATCTCCGATAATCTAAATGGCATAGACGAAGGAAAATTAAATCAGGCTTATTTATTCGGCCAACCCGGTGACGGCTTTCATTATTGGGATGACCCGAGCGCCGGCCCGGGCTTGCTTTCACTAACTCTCAATCTTAACTTTGGCGTGCAGGCCGATCACTATGTGGCGGTCAACATGCGCACCTTCGTAAAAATTGTCAACGCAGTGGATGGAATTGACATCGATGTTAAAGACAAGACCATGTCGCACAATACAGACTTGCCAGTGGGTGTAAATCATCTGAATGGCGATCAGGCACTTAAAGTGGCTCGCAATCGTCAGGAAGGCGGCTTTCAACGCGCCAACAATCAAAACATTGTTCTGTGCGCGCTGCGAAAAAAAATAGCGAGTCCAAATGTAGTGACACAAATCCCCGAGTTGATCGAATCCTTTCGAGATAACATCCTGACCGATTTCACACCCGAACAACTTACCCAACTGGCCTGTCTTGGCACAAGAATGCCCACAGAAAATATTGTCTTCGCCAGTTTCCCCGAAGAAATTTTCACGCCCACCCGTCACATTCCCGATGTCTATGGCAACAATCCCAACGGAACCTTTATCTGGGATGTAGACTTCAACATTATTCGAGATTACGTCACACGCTTTCACGCAGGCACATGGCCTGAACCCAAGATCAACATCCCCACTACAGAAGAAGAGACCGAGGTCGTTTGCGAATGAGTCAATTTAGCTCCATCCCCACGCTTGATGCAATTGCGGTACTCAAGCGTTTCCATATCCGCGCTGATAAAAGTCTCGGTCAAAATTTTTTACAGGATTCATCCGCGTTGGAAAAGATCGCCCTTGCCGCAGAGATTCAGGCGGATGACTGCGTCCTGGAAATTGGTCCCGGCCTCGGAAGTTTAACCCGCTATCTGGCTGTCTCTGCCAAAGAAGTGACAGCGATCGAACTGGACCGTGACATGCTTGCCCCACTAAAGGCAGTTCTCACGCCTTATCAGAACGTGCGCGTGATCCACGGCGATATTCTTAAAACTTCCGTTTCAGAAGTCATCAACACACCCGATTATCTGGTGGCCGCGAATATTCCATACTACATTACGTCCGCTGTGATCCGGCATCTGCTCGAAAGCAATCCAAAGCCGCGCCGTATCGTACTTACCATTCAAAAAGAAGTTGCCGAACGCATCTGCGCCAAGGCCGGTGATCTAAGTCTGCTGGCTTTAAGTGTACAAGTCTACGGAAAACCAAGCCTCGCAGCCATCATCCCCGCTGAAGCCTTTCACCCCGCCCCCAAAGTAGACTCGGCCATTTTACGGATTGATATTTATAAAGAGCCGCTCATTCCCAACGATCTGCTAAAAACTTTCTTTGACCTTATCAAAGCCGGGTTTAGCCAAAAACGAAAAACACTGCGCAACTCACTATCTTCAGGAATGCATGTCTCCACAAAAGATTCAGAAGCCCTGCTCACTTCCGCAAATATAGATTACATGCGCCGGGCAGAGACTCTCTCCATTGAAGAGTGGAAGGGAATGTGCGAGATATTGAAAAAGTAAAACATTGAATAAACATGAAAAAAGCCTCGCGGAAATTATTCCGCGAGGCTTTTCAATCCTAAATCTAAAATCCTAAATCAGAAATTGATTTAGGTTCCTTCTTCCCAGGAATTCAAGTAGTGCAACTGCTCATCTGTGAGCATATCAATATGAATGCCCATGGAAAGCAATTTGAGGCGGGCGATTTCATTGTCGATATCGGTTGGGACGGAATAAACTTTCTTCTCCAACTTGTCTGCATTCTTGGCCATATATTCAGCAGACAAAGCCTGATTGGCGAAGGACATATCCATCACGGAGGCAGGGTGACCTTCAGCAGAAGCGAGGTTGATCAAGCGGCCTTCGCCGAGGATGTTGATCTTGCGGCCATCTTTGGTGGTGTACTGTTCAACGAACGGGCGGACGAGGTTGGGCTCACCCACGCTCATTGCAGCGAGGGAAGGAATGTTAATCTCAACATTGAAGTGACCGGAGTTGGCAACAATTGCGCCGTCTTTCATCACTTCAAAGTGATGCTTATCCAACACGTTGATATCGCCGGTAACGGTGCAGAAGATGTCGCCGATCTTGGAGGCCTCGGTCATTGGCATGACCTGGAAACCGTCCATAACGGCTTCGAGAGCCTTCATTGGATCGATCTCGGTCACAATGACCTGAGAGCCCATACCGCGTGCGCGGGAAGCGAGACCACGTCCGCACCAGCCGTAGCCAGCGACGACGAAGTTCTTGCCTGCCAACAACACATTGGTGGCGCGGATGATGCCGTCCACAGTGGATTGGCCGGTGCCGTAGCGATTATCAAAGAGATGCTTGGTCAACGCATCGTTCACAGCGATGACAGGGAATTTCAAAACTTTGTCAGCTTCCATCGCCTTCAAGCGAATAACGCCCGTGGTGGTCTCTTCGGTGCCGCCGATGACGTTCGCGAGCATTTGCGTGCGTTGTTCAGCGGTTAAGCCCTGAGCCCATGAAGCAAGGGAAGGCTCAAGTTTTTCGAAGCGTCCCATTTCGATGAAGAACAGGGAGGAAACGAGGTCAGCGCCATCATCCTGGGTCATGTGGGGCATGTGCTCCAACGCGGCGCGGATGTGTTTGAAATAAGTAACCTTGTCTTCGCCTTTGATCGCATATACAGGGATTTCGTACTGACTGACCAAAGCGGCAGCCACATCATCCTGTGTGGAAAGCGGATTTGAAGCAGTGAGGACGATGTCTGCGCCGCCTTCCTGAAGGGTGATCATCAGGTTCGCGGTTTCGGTGGTCACATGCAAACAACAGGAAAGGCGCAATCCCTTAAGGGGTTTTTCTTTCTTAAAACGTTCGCGAATGGAACGAAGAACGGGCATTTCGCGTTCAGCCCAATCAATACGGCGGCGGCCACCTTCGGCCTGAGCCAGATCTTTTACATCATAGTTATCCATTTATTTCTCCTTTAGTTATGCTTCAGATCACGGATTTCCAATCCGCAACATTTTTAATTCTAAGGCTTGAGGATTTATAAACCCACACACCAAAATTTCTATTTTAATAATACGTCCAGTTTTCCAGCATCATCAAAATGCTTGCGGAACCGTTTGACAAAATCTTCCTTGGTATAGGAATGATTCTGAGTGCCGCGCTGTTCAAGGCAGTATACCGCAGAGAGTGAACCGATCTCGCCGCACAACTTCCAATCGAAGCCGTGAGAATAGCCAGCGAGGAATCCGCCGCGGAAGGCATCGCCTACGCCGGTGGGATCAACGATCTGATCTTCAGGAACAGTCGGGATGTGAACCGCGTCACCGCCCACATACAAGTCAGCGCCGTCTTTGCCGCGTGTGATGACCAACACTTGCACGTGCTCAAGGATCTGATCAAGGCTCCAGCCTGTTTTCTTGGAGATCAAGCCGAATTCATAATCATTACAAAAAAGGAAGTATGCACCTTCCATATCGCGCGCAAGTTCTGCACCTTCAAGGCGTAAAACCTGCTGGCTTGGATCATACAAATATTTGATGCCCAATTCGCGGCATTCGGCCGGGAATTTCATCATCGCATCTGGTGCACTGGGCGAAACAATGACAAGGTCAGGTTTGCTATCAAGATCTTTCAGAGATTGAGTGGCAGAGTGCGCCATTGCCCCAGGGTAGAAAGATGCAATTTGAGCAGAATCAGTATCGGTCGTGGCAAAGAACGAGGCGGTGAAAAGTCCGGGGACAACTTTCATCAGGTCAGTATCCACGCCTTTTGCATCGAGCCAGGCACGATAGTCACCAAAGTCTTCGCCAACGGTAGCCATCACACGCGGCTTTTCGCCAAGCAAAGCCATGGTATATGCAATATTCGGCGCAATGCCGCCGCGCTGCTTGGACATGGATTCAACCAAAAACGAAAGGCTGATCGAAGCCAGCCGTTCGGGAAGAATTTGTTCCTTGAACAAACCGGGAAATGTCATTAAGTAATCGTAAGCAACCGAACCAGTTAGTAATATGTCCAACGTGGACCTCCAAAAATTACGCAGGAAAAAGCGCACTCGCAGGAGTGCGCCCTGATTTATCGAACAGCCAAAAGTTTATCATGGCGCTTTGTGAATGTAAAGTTTTCAACCTATCAGTTTTCTAAGCGCTCTGTTTTACAACTTTTGTTAAATTGACATCAAACGGCGGATACACGACTCCGTTTTCGGTGACGATGCCGCTCAGCAACCGGTTCGGGGTGACGTCGAAAGCTGGGTTGCGCGCTTTGGCATTTTTCGGCGCGATGGGTTCGCCGTGAAACTGAATGCCGAGCACTTCATCTGTGTTGCGTTCTTCAATAGGAATCAAACCACCGTGCGCGAGAGACAGGTCAATAGTTGGTGTGGGGACAACTGCATAAGCCGGGACGTTGTTATCATGCGCGGCGAGTGAAAGCATATATGTGCCGATCTTATTGGCAACATCACCATTCGCGGCGACGCGGTCTGCGCCAAAGAATACTTTTTGCGCCTGACCTGATTTCAAGAAATGGCCCGACATATTATCGGTAATGATCTCATAGGAAATTCCGTATTGTTCCAATTCCCAGGCGGTAAGGCGCGCGCCCTGCAAGCGTGGACGGGTCTCATCCACCAGGACGTGAATCTTCTTGCCTTGCTCATGCGCAGTGCGAATCACACCCAAGGCGGTGCCCCAATCCACTGCGGCAAGCGCGCCGGTGTTGCAATGATGAATAATGGTGTCGCCGTCATTGATCAAGGCTGCGCCATATTCAGCCATGCGCTTGTTGATCTCAACATCTTCATTTGCGATCTTTTGCGCTTCTGCCAATACATACTGACGCAGGTCATCAGCCGAGAGTGAATCTTTTACAGTTTCGGCGTTACGCATAACCCGATCCACGGCCCAGGCAAGATTTACCGCAGTTGGGCGGGCAGACTTCAAAACGGCAGAAGCTGCCTGTAGATCGGCAAACAGTTTATCGGTCGAAGAGGATGCGGATTCATATCCGGCAAGCGCGAGGCCAAACGCGGCGGCGGCTCCAATGGCGGGCGCGCCGCGTACCACCATATCCGTGATCGCATGTGCCACATCTTTATGTTTTCGAATGGCAACCAATTCAAGGCGGGCAGGCAAAATGCGCTGGTCGATCATCTTCAGTTCGTTATTATCCCAAAATACAGTTCGCATATTTTTTAACCTTTTAAAAATTGGTCACGCATCGCAATGAGTTTTTCCTGCGCTTCAAGCGGAACTCGTTTTACAGTACCCAGCATTTTTGCGCGCCAATATACTTCAGAGACATGCTCGATACGTTCCAGATGGATCAAGGCTTCGTCAAGATTTTTTCCGTAGGTCAGGCTGCCATGCTGACGCAGCAGCAGTGCGTTGTACTCTTTTAAGAATGGCCGAATGACCACCGCATCTTCATGTGAAGCAGGGGTGGCGTAATCTGTAATGGGAACTTCGCCCAATGTTAATAAAACTTCAGGGAGCACATCAATCGGGAATTCAAGACCGGCCACGGTCAGCGTGGTGGCGAAGAGAGGATGCGCATGGACAACAGCATGTACATCTTCACGACTTTTATAGACTTCAAGATGCATGGGTGTTTCAGATGACGGTTTGCGGTCTGCGCGCGCCGAGATCAGATTGCCTTCGATATCGACCACGATCAGATCGTCGGTGCTCAAACGTCCTTTTGAAAGACCTGAAGGTGTAATCAGAATCAAACCATCATCCATACGAATGGAAATATTGCCGTCGTTCGAGGTCATCAAATGACGTTCATAAGCAATACGGCCGCATTCCACGATCGCAAGGCGCAGGTCAGATTCACCTGCTGAGAAGGGGAAATTTAACATGGGGATCGGCTATTCCTTTATGGAAGTCCAAAGTTCATCGTAAAGTGAAAGCGCATTCCCAAGGTCTTGCACCTCATGCCCATTCGCAAAAACATCTGCGGGGGTGTTGGTTACCGGGGAATTCATGTAGGCTTCGTAAACTTCTGTATGATTTTCTTTTGCAAAATCCAGCGCGGCTTGATTTGGGTTGGTGTATGGATAATCAACCAGAGTCAACCAGAATGTATCGCCTTGCATGAGATAGTTGAACCACGCATAGCTGATGTCAGGATGCGGTGCGCTGGCGGGAATTCCCATGCCATCATAGAAGATGATCGAACCTTCCTCGGGGAAGACATATTTGAAGGCGGGGTTTTCCTGTTGAGCCAGAAATGCTTCGCCATTCCATACAATGCCGAGATCCACATCACCGGCCAACAGCGGATTCTTCGGGCTGTCACTGTCAAAGACACGGATATTCGGCATCAGCTCGCGCAGTTTTTGTTCGGCTTCCTTCAACTGCGCTTCATCGGTCGAATTGACATCATAGCCGAGTGTGAGCAAGGTCATGCCAATAATGACGCGGTTATCGTCCACGGCTACGATGCGGCCTTCATATTCCTTGTTCCACAAGTCAGCCCATGAAGCCGGCGGATCGGTGACAGTTTCGCTGTTGTACACAATGGCTTGTGTTCCCATTTGGTACGGCACTACATAATCAGCGGTCTCGCCATAGGCGTTGACCAGGTCTGCGTTTAAATTTTTATTATTCGGCAATTTGCCTTGATCCAGTTTCTGCAAAAGTTCTTCACGGATCAAAACACCAATCATATAGTCGCTGGGATGTACCACATCATACGGGTTTACATTTTCACCAAAAGACATCTTTGTATAAAGTTCTTCATTGGATGAAAAATAGTCAACATTTACTTCAACATCATATACGAGTCCGAAGCAGTCGATGATATCGGCTGGCACATATTCTGTCCATGTAAAGATGTTGATCTCTTTGCTTTCAAACTCCACCCGCGGACTTGGCTCAGGGCAGACAAACCCGGTGGATGTTACCTTTGTTGCTGATTCTTCCTGCTTCGCCGAACAACCGATCACGGCGATCAACATAAAGACGACCAAAATCAACCGACTGAAATGATAAATTTTGTGCTGTATGTTCAATTTCGTTTCCTCTTTTATTTTTGAAATTTAAAACCATGTCACCGCTTGATATATAAATTTATGATTTATGCGGCACCCCGTAATATATCACACAGAATCCGAATTTAACCCCGCTTGACGCACCTGTCTTTTACCAGTATAAAAACAGGATGAAATACACACGACCCTCGACTCGTTTCGCATCAAAATTCCGCATCATTCTTGGACTTTGGCTTGTTGCTGCGATAACAGCCTGTTCCATCATCCCGGGTCTGCCCACCATCCCCCCCGGCTGGACAGTGACCCCAAGCATATCCCCCACGCCCGAAGCAACCTTCACCCCTACGATCACGCCCACTCCGCTGCCCACGGCACGCGTAGGCGTTGGTGACCACGCCTTTTTTAACGGTGACTATGAAAGCGCTCTGATTTCCTATCAAACCGCGTTTCAAGACTCGCCTGATGTCCTGGTGCAAGCCGCCGCGAAATGGGGAGAGGCGCGTGTGCATTTTTCTGAAGAACGCTATGAAGACACGCTCACTTCAATTCAAACACTTATCACAGAGTATCCGCAATCTACACATCTTGGGCAGGCGCACTTCCTGCAAGGTTTGGCGTATTACCGCTTGAACAATTATCAAGCCGCAGCAGATGCCTGGCAGACCTATCTCATCCTGCGTCCGGGATATTTGGATTCCTACGTACAGGAATTACGTGGCGACGCGCTCTTTGAAGCGCAAAACTATAACGACGCGCTGCCTGCATATACAGCCGCGCTGCAAGCCGCAGGGTTGGGTGACGGCATCGTACTTGATCTGAAAGTCGCATCGACACAAACAGAATTGGGCAATTACGACACGGCGCTGGCACGATACGATGGAATCACAGCCCGCGCGCCAAACGATTACATCAAAGCGCAAGTGGCGTATGAGTCAGGGCTGGTGTATCAGGCTCTCGGTCGCAGTGATGAAGCGTTGGGTAAATTCCGGCTGGCCGTGGAAGATTATCCGCTTTCGTATTACGCATATCTCAGTCTGCTGGCATTGCTCGAAGCAGGCGCAGAAGTGGACGAACTCGATCGCGGTCTGGTGGACTACTTTGCCGGCGAATATGATGTAGCGATCTCTGCCTTTGACCGATACCTCGCGGCAAATCCTGTCAATGATGGCACAGCACATTATTATCGTGCGCTCGCTTTACGCGACAAGGGAGATTACAACAGCGCAACAACCGGCTTGGCTGTATTTATTTCAGGCTATCAGACTCATCCAAGATGGGGTGACGCGTGGGGCGAAAAAGCGTTTATCGAATGGTACAACCAGGGTTCATATACGATCGCCGCAAAAACACTTTTGGATTTTGTAACCGCTGTGCCAAATAGCGAACTTTCTGTGGAATATTTAATGAGCGCGGCGCGCATTTACGAACGTGATGCGCAATATCCGCAGGCGCTGGAAACCTGGGCGCGTGTGGCAAATGAATATCCGGGCACGGAGCAGGCATCCACGGCTGTCTTTTTGATGGGCATCGTTTATTATCGCAACGGTGAGACTGTCGCCGCGTTGGATGCATTCAATCGCAGCCTGACACTTTCTTCGCTGGCTGTCGATCAAGCACGCGGATATTTGTGGCTGGGAAAGGCTCAGCAAAAACTTGGCAACGACGAAGATGCATTAAATGCGTGGCGCAAAGCGCAAACTTTTGATCCGGGTGGATATTATAGCGAACGCGCCCGTGACCTGTTAATAGACCGAACTCCCTTTACCCCGCCGACATCCACCAACCTCGCACCAAATCTGATATCCGAACGAAAAGACGCCGACTCATGGATTCGATTAACCTTCAATCTTTCAGCAGAAACAGACCTCAGCGGACTGGGGCCGCTGGCGGCTGATCCGCGCATCATCCGTGGGACAGAGTTGTGGGAGATCGGTCTTTACGAAGATGCACGTCTTGAATTTGAAAACCTACGTGCAGAAATAAATAATGACGCCGTGAGCACCTATCGATTAACGAACTACATGCTCGATATCGGCTTATATCGTTCCGCCATTTTTGCGGCACGTCAGATCCTGACATTGGCCGGACTGGACGATCACACCGAGTCAATGATGGCTCCGCCTTATTTTAGTCACGTACGTTATGGATTGTATTATTCCGACCTTGTACTGCCTGATGCGCAAACAAATGAATTAGACCCGTTGTTTATCTTCAGTGTGATCCGGCAGGAAAGTCTCTTTGAGGGGTTTGTTGTCTCAAACGCGGGCGCACGCGGATTAATGCAGATCGTCCCATCTACAGGCGCGCAGATCGTCTCTGAGCTTGTCTGGCCTTTTAACTATGACGAAAAAGATTTATACCGCCCCGATGTAAGCGTGGCCTTTGGCACACATTATCTGGGAAAGAATCGCAACTTGCTGGATGGCGATCTATACGCAACACTGGCCGCGTACAACGCCGGACCCGGCAGCGCATTACTCTGGAAAGAACTTGCAGGGAACGACCCCGACCTATTCCTGGAATCAGTGCGCTTTGAAGAAACGCGAAATTACATCCGCAATATTTATGAGATCTATGTAATTTACAGACGGCTGTATGGTTTGGCTGAGTAATTAACGCAAGTTGCCGCCATATCAAGAAATCCAAAACCCTAGCCGCAAATCTCACTAATTTGCACTGATTTTTGTTGATGCGCAAAAATCCGTGTAATTTGTGACAAAAACGGGTCTAATAAGATGAAGCAATTTCAAGGTAGCAACTTGAGTTAACTTAAGAAACACAAAAGGGTAAAGGATCAAAAAATTCCTTTACCCTTTTGTTATCTGTAAAAAATATTAATCCATATGCGCAACGACGCGGTGATGCACGGTTTCCACATCCATATCCAGGACAGAGACCAGTTTATCCCGGCCATTTTCACCTGCTACAATTTCCACGCGCGATTTTGGCACACCAAGAACTTCCGCGAGAAAACCCAGTAACTCAGAATTCTCTTTTTCATCCGCCGGGTCTGTGGCAAGATGCACCTTGATCGTGCCATCATCCAACACGCCCATGATCTGATTACGGCTGGCACGCGGAGTAACGCGGACGGCGATGGCGGATCCACGTTTGCCATCATGAAAGTCATATTTTCTAGACATGCTTCACCTCAACTTATTGCAATAAAAATAGTGGTCAAAATCCAGGCTAAAAACTGGACTGCGAGAATTAATACCAAAGGGCTGAAATCAAGTGTGCCAGCCATTGGCAATACGCGTCTGATCGGAGCTAAAAAAGGATCTACAATACGATCAAGAGCCTCACGTACAGGGTGATAAGGTGCAAGAAAAAAAGAAAAAAGAGATGACGCAATTACGACCCAAATGAATAACTGAGAAACCACTTCAATGAACGTAATCAATAATGAAAAATTCATCCAGCCTCCGTTTTATATTGACGCGGACCAACAATGGCCGTGCCCACCCTGACCAAAGTTGCGCCCTCCTGTACTGCCACTTTGAAATCTGTGCTGGTACCCATGGAAAGTTCTGAAAAATTAACATGCGGAAATTGCAAGATCAAGTATTCCTGCAAGCGCTTCAACTTTTGAAAATAAGGCCGCGAAAATTCTGCGGTTCCACCCAGCGGAGGCATTGCCATTAAACCGCAGACCTGCAAATTCGGCAGCGTGATCACTGCGGCAAGCTCATCCAACAGCACAGGCCAGCGCGCTTCGTCCCACGCAGACCAGCCAGATTTACTATCCTCACCACCCACATTGAACTCCAAAAACGTCTGCAATGTGCGGCCTGCCGCGCCGCAAAACCGATCCAGCCGTGAAGCAAGTTTCAAGCTGTCTAAAGAATGTAATAAGTTAAAGTTCTCTGCCACAAGCTGCGCTTTACGGCTCTGCACATGACCGATCATGTGCCATTCTACCGCAGAAAATTCACGCAGAGATTGAAGTTTCATAACACCCTCTTCCGGGTAATTTTCACCAAGGATGTGCGCGCCTGCCTCAATCGCCGCACGCGCTACTTCAAGGGGCTGCGCCTTTGTAACCACAACCAGTTTAACTTCCCCGGGATCGCGGCCTGCCGCACGGGCAGCGCTTGCGATCTCATCTAAAGTTTGCAAATATCTTTCACGGATGGATGACATTAATTCGCTCATGGATTTATTTTACCCCGCTTCCCGCTTCGCGCCCCGCCTATGCCTGGAGCGCCATTAATGCGCCAAATCTGCCCGTTTTGCCTTTTTCTGCCCGATGTGAAAACCAATCATCAAGATGACAGGCCGTACATAAGCCTGCAACCTGAATCTGTTCCACCCCGGCGTTTCGCAATTGGATGGTATTCGACTCCCACAAATCCAAGTAAGTGCGTCCGTCTCTGATCTGGATAACGCGCTCTGCATCCTGTTTATGTTTTTCCTGAAATTGCGAGATGACTTCCGCGCCCACTTCGTAATGATCCACGCCAATCGATGGGCCGATGCCCGCGACAATATTCTCCGGCTGACAACCGTAACGTGATCGCATTCCATCCACAGCAGATTTCACAACGCCGCGCACGGTTCCCAGCCAGCCAGCGTGTGCAATCCCGATCACCTGTGTCACAGGGTCGTGAAATAAAATAGGCACGCAATCGCCAAAACGCATATAGAGTGACACCTGAGGGTTGTCGGTAAAAATAATATCGGCTTTGGCAGATGGCTCTGTCAGCAGGCGCGGGGCGTCAGCGTAGACAATGTCTGTGCCGTGAACCAGCCAAACGTCATGGATGGATGCGGGGTCACGTCGCATGGTATCAAATACGCGCAGGCGATTCTGCGCTACATGAGCGGGGTCATCTCCCACCGATCCGCCAAGGTTTAGGGAATGCCAGGGCGCAAGACTCACACCGCCGCGGCGGGTAAAAACTCCCTGCATCACTGAATTGGAAAAAATATCAAAGCTATAAAAGCGAAGCCCATTGCGTTCGTGAAACGGCATTATTGCGAAGCCTCATGCACGGCAAATTTTTTAATGTAATACTGACGGGTCTCACTCATGGATTCTTCAATATTGGGATATGCAAACCAGGCGGTAGCCAGCCCAAACAACGCGCCAGTGAATGCGCGCAGGAACGGCGTACTTTCACGATAGGGAATAATGGATGCCAGCCATGCCCAGTCGAATTGGCTAAGAAGCTGCGAGAAACCATCCAGCCCGATCGGCCCGATGCCGATCAAAAGCCATAATGCCCAATGCAATGATTTAACGCGGCGGCCGGTGAGGCCAAAGACAATGCCGAATAAAAGAATGGCCAGGTAGATCGCCACATCACGTTCGAAAAGCGCCACCTTGTACCCAACCGTTTCATCGCCAATATAAGCGCGCGATTCAAAACGAGTGAAACTATACGGGTCATCAAGATTGACAATGCCCGTTGCCTGCTCAAATGTTTTTACGCCGGCAACATTCGCTTCTGCCAGCGGATAGTAAGCCTGCTCGCCATATAGAAAAAATGAGCGAAATCCAAATTGATGGCAAAGCGGACTATAGATTCGGTAAATGGCTTTGGCGGGTAATTCTGCGCCCATCTTCATCAAAGTCGGCGCGAGAAATGGCAGACCAACATAGAACAACATAAACAAGTTCAGCAAAAG
This sequence comes from Candidatus Villigracilis proximus, assembly GCF_016717045.1. Taxonomy (NCBI): domain Bacteria; kingdom Bacillati; phylum Chloroflexota; class Anaerolineae; order Anaerolineales; family Candidatus Villigracilaceae; genus Candidatus Villigracilis; species Candidatus Villigracilis proximus. The sequence goes on from NZ_JADJUO010000002.1 coordinate 35,921, forward strand.
CAGATACCGCTTTGCGATCCAAAATGAAACCCGGTCTCCAGTATTCACATTCTTCCCTTTCTTAATTCGCATTTGGTATTCAGGATCGCCTAATTTTTCTAGTTGATTTTTTCTGTCAAAAGCCGCGCCGAGATTCATTTGTAAATTCTGAGGTGTAATCGGGGCTTTCAAACGATAGGGTCCAACTTCAATGACCGGAATAATCTGTCCATAATTGGCGATCAGCGCCGGGTCAAGGTCAATATCCACTTCAACCAGCCGGTGCGGATATTTAGACTGTAATTCATTCAACTGCTCTTTTACTTCATCACACAACTTGCAATCTTTGCGGGTGTAGAGGGTCACATTCAGCATAATTTATCCTGTTAAATAAATTTCGGAAGTCTTTTATGCGACTCTCTGCTTGAGTGTCTTAAGACAGACTTCCGAAATTCGTAAGTGTTTTATATCCCGAAATCAAACCAGAAGAATTGACCCTGTTGGGCAATTAATTCAAAAGCGCCTGTAAAAAGCATGATACCGATAACGACAAGGATCACGCCCATTACAATTTCAACATAGCGCATGGTTTTGCTATATTTCTTCAAAATGGTTGTCACCCAGCCAATACCCAGCGCGGCAATCAGAAAAGGAATTGCCAGTCCTATTGAGTATGCTGAAAGAAGCATTGCGCCGAGGGAAATGGAACCGCCATTGATCGCCAGGGTCAGAATTGCACCCAACACCGGCCCAACACAAGGAGACCAGCCTGCCGAGAACAAGACACCCATCAAAGCAGACGAAAGATAGCCCCACTTTGGGTCTGGCGCCTGCTCTACACGCTTATCATAAGCCAGAAAAGGCAAGTGAAATACACCGATCATGTGCAAACCGAAGACGATCACAACAATACCGCCGATCTTTGCCAGCCATTCACGCACGTCATAGAGCAAGCCGCCCGCAAAAGCAGCCGCCACGCCCAATAATACAAACACTACACTAAACCCAAAGACAAAGGCCAGACCGTGGCTAAATGTGACCCAACGATTGGATTTACCGCCCACGGCATCGGGAGAGCCAGCCGCAAGTCCGCCAAGATAGCCTACATAAGCAGGGACAAGCGAAAATACACATGGCGAAAGGAAAGATGCCAACCCTGCCAGTAGGGCAAGTCCAACCGATATTTGCGAAATTTCCATTCAACACCTCAAAAATATTAAACCTTTTACTTAAATCATCTCAGCTTAGATGATAATTTAACTTTCGGTTACTGTCACTGTTGTGCCATGATCGGGCCAGGTCATTCGTGCTTCACTTTGCAAAAGCGGAATATAGGGAGTGGTCCAGCGGAAGATCCACTTGGCATCTTCAGGTTTGACATTGATACAGCCGTGTGAGCGTCTCTCGCCGAAATCGTTATGCCAGAACGCGCCATGAATGGCAATGCCCTCGCCCGAGATAACGGTAGACCAGGGAACCCCCGGTGTGGAATAACCAGAAGCGGAACCGCCGCCGCTCATATTTAGAGAAACGATTTTCCAGTGTGTATTCAAGTCACCCACCGGAGTAGCGTAACTATCCGTTGAAACCCCAAACGCGTCAAAAATTGCGCCGCTGGAAATGCGGCAGAAGAAAACTTCATTATTCCCTTCAAAACAGGAAAGCGTTTGATAAGTAAGGCTTGCAACAATTCTCTTTTCAGCAGGGTCAAGGTCAGGGCTGATCGGCGAAACTTCTGCATCCGTCAGCACCTTCAAACCTGCGCCGTCCATCCAGAACAGATCGCCAAAGCCATAGCCGTGTCCGGGATTTTCGTTCCAGCGATATTCTGTGAATCCATTATTCTGACGGATCTGATCGATCCAGATCACCTGCCCATAATAAACACGCGGCGGGAAATTATATGAGATCAAACTTTGGATCCACGGAGAATAAGGCGCGCCTTCAAGCGCCATATTAATGTAAGGAACGGTTACCTCCGCCCAAAATCCGGGCTGCCCTGCTGGCATTTCTGTAATTGGAATATTGGGTAAATTTCTAGTGGGCTGAATGCGCGAAGCCCAAATGTACCCTTGCGGTGTCTCAAGGAATTTCTGGTTTGTTAACCCTACCGCATTGCCGATCACTTCACGCCCCCACTCGATCAAATTATCATCATAAAATGTAGTGACCGCCGTCGCCTGTAAAGGATCATTGGATGGACGATTCCTCACATCGGTCATACCCAGCACACGCCCAATAATTTCGCTGGCCGGGAACTGCGGCAATCGTTTTGGGGTGTATAAGGTTTCAAAGTCAAAAGGCTTGAATGCCATTGCACCCAAGCCAACTCCTGCAACTTTTAGAAAATCACGACGGGAAAAATTATTTTTCATACTTCATACCTTTGCTAAAATAGAATTATTTTTCAAGGATACCTGCAAACAAAAAGAGCGTCAACAGCCTTGTGAGAATGGATTAATCTTTGAGATAGGCTTCCAGTGCACGCAAACAATTCGAACTCAACTTGTGACCGACCTCATCCTCGCAATAGGTCACCTGTGCGCCAGCCTGTTCAAGAATTTCAATCGAAGCACGCGCACGGTCTACCGGAATCAATTGATCCTGTGTGCCGTGCGCCACAAAAATATTTTTCCCGCTCAGCGGCTTTTTTTCAACAAGCTCTTCAAGACCCGCGGGCACAAACCCAGCCAGCACACCCATCTTGCGGATTCTGTGCGGATAGAGCATCCCCATCAAATTAACCATCGCAGCGCCCTGACTGAATCCTATCAAATCAAATTGCAGCGCATCCACCTTAACGGATGCAGAATACTCGTCAATGAGCTGGATCAGCGCTTCAGCGGCGGGTAAAAGCATCTCGAGGCTGGGCCTGCCATGCGTTAAAGGTTGAGACGGGCGCCAGGAAAATCCGCTTGAATCAGCGGCGTGAGGCGCGCGCGGTGCCATCATCCAATAACTGGGAGAGAGTCCGCGTGTGAAAATCCACATGGAATTTTCATCGCCCGTCCAGCCGTGCAGGAGAACCAATAGTTTCGGTGCAGCAGATTGCGAAGCGCGCACACGCATCGTCCGCCCGTTAAATTCAATGAGTTCAGATTTAATCACGGCCGGCACGTTTCACGATCCAATCAGAAAGATTAAGCAGAAGAAGGATCAGCCCGATCGGAACAAATGCGCCAGCCATGCAAAGCAGGCCCATCATTGCCGCGCCGAAACCATAGATCAACCAGATCAAACCATCGCCGACAATAAATAATAAAAGAAGTGCGCCAGCAACAAGCCGCACATTGGTATCTTTCATATAACTGCGTACATCACGACTCAACGTTTACCTCCAAAAAATATTTTGTTTACACGTCTCGTCCATGAGACTGCTTTCTTTAATTCAGGTAACACAGCTTCCACCGCATCTTCACCCAGCATCGCCACATCTTTCACGACCACCTTATCCAGCAGATCCAAGTGATGCACATTCGGGCGGATGATGACATCAGGCGCATCAGATTCAAGCCGGTAATGTGCCACCGCGCGGCTGCTCAAATCTACGGCACGCATGAAGATATCAAACGCCTGCGCTACATGCAAACGATAGATACGGTCGGTAATTTGCTTCGGCAGCATGGTTATCCACAGCCGTAACAGCGCATGGAATTTTTAGATCATCAAAAGTCTTATCACCGAGAATCGTATCCAATAATTTACGCACGCCAGAGAGACCCAGCAAAGAAGGTCCTTCATTCGAGTCTCGCGCATACAAACTACCTTGATCGGTTGACGTAAAAACTTCTTCGATCTCGTCTGGTGTGCGGCCCGCCGCGTATAAAATAGCGACCAGCCCGCCAAAACTTGTCCCGGCTACTGAGCGTATTTTGTATCCTTCTTTTTCAAGACGGCGAATTACGCCAATGTGAGCATTGCCTTTGGCCCCGCCTCCGCCTAATGCCAGTGTAATATCCATGATTTTTTTATACCCTTCCATAATTTAGACAGTGTGAACAAAAGAGATTATACCTTGCGGAAATTTAGAGGCTGTTTAATAAGTCTGTTTTTTGACCACAAAGCCACGAAGACTCAAAGAAAAAAAACTTCGTGGCTTTGTGGTTAAGTTATTAGACTTTATCGGTAATAAGCAAAGAACCTTTTTTTGGGCGCTCGCGAAACGAAACGCTGATTTTCGCTGATTCAAAAGAGAAAAATCTGCGTTTTCTGCGTGTATCAGCGTCCCAATTTAATTTCCGATAAAGTCTATTAAACAGTCTCTTAGCAACTCTCATCTCAAAAAATGGTTCCAAAATGAGTATTCTGCGGACTGCGATAAAAGTTTTCAGGGGGGGCAGTTTGATTTAATTTATCAATTCGGGTCGCGGATCAACCAAACGGCCACTCCCCCGCCAACAAACGCGGCGATAATCAATATTCCGACCAACAGCCTTGAAGATGCTGAATTCGATGCAGGAATTATTTCTTCCGCTGGAGTTGGGGAGGGAGAGGAAATCTGAGTTGAGAGAGGTAAAACCGAAAGTGCTGTGGGAGTATTCTCAACGAAAAGTTCGGGAGTGGAAAGCGGCATCGGTGTAGAAATTGCAGGAGCAGATTGCGTGGCACCTTTTAGCACCAGCAATTCCTGTCCCTGATAAACGACAAGATCTTCACCCAGATTATTGAGCGCCTGAATATTCTTGATCGTTGTGCCGTATTCAATCGCGACGCTCCATAAAGTTTGACCATACTGCACCTTATGAAAAACATCCCCATCGGCACGCGCTGTGCTGATCATCACCGGAACCATAAATTGGCTGATGCCAGAGGAATTTCCACCTTCTGAAGCAGGGACACTGGTCAGGATCACCGTTGCATCGGTTTGCATTTGACCTGAGCCTGTAGCAGCGGCGCAATCGAGCGCGTAATAATATCCGCCGGAGGATTGGGAGATGCCCGCGCCGATGTGTGTGAAATTCTGCGAGAGCATGGTGTTCATGTGATCGGCATCCTGCCATGCAGAGGGGACGCCATTCCATACCAGCGGATTGCCGCTGCTCAAAATATTCTCGGCGCGAAATCCGCCAAGCGATAGATCACCTGCCAGCGGAAACCCGAGAGTCAATAATTGCTGGGTATAACTTACACCACCCGGGCGCGAATGTGTGACCTGCCCGGTGGATGCCATGTAATCGGCTTGTGACTGGGAAGATTGCATCAACACCGGATGAACGCTCAGCGGCTGCAAACCATACGACAAACGCAGATTATTGACCGCGTCGATCAACTGTGACGGAGAGTTGATACTCTGTTGAGGTAGTTGTGGCTGCGCTTTGGCATTGCCGAGTGGAAGAACGCTAAACACGGCAAACAAAACAAAGTAAATAAAAAAACAGATGCGGCGCTGCAACATAAATTATTTACTGCACAGTAAACGTTGCAACGAGCGTTGCGCCAAACAATGTGGGACCTTCAGACAATCGCCAATAATTGGTGTAGGTTCCATTGTCTCTGGGTGCGGTCATGGAAACGGATAACTCCGTCCAACTGCCAACCGGAACTCTTTTTTGGATCTTCACATCCTTGCTTTCATAATATTCACCACCTGTTAAAACAAGGGTGTACTGATACATCCAGTCGCAGGTTCCTGTGTTTTCGACCTTCCAGGTTTTGGTGACGTAATCGCCCGGCGCAACAATTGTCCCTGCGGGAATGGTGACATCCCGAACAAAAGCCAGATTATTGCAGCCGACTGCCAGTGAGTTTGAATCCACGGTTGGCGTAGACAGAGTGCCAGTTGCGGTGATGCTCCCGACTGGCACGGGTGAATAGTAAATAAATGTTGGGGTTAACGTGGGTGCAAATGTGGCCGTGGGATAAATAACGGTGGGACTGGGAAATGGTGTGTATGTGGGCGTAAAGGTTGGGGTTGACGGGGTATACATGGCGGTCTGTGTGCCGAAGAAAGATGCGACCATTGAACCTACGGCTGAGGTCATCAAAACTTCGTTGCTTTGGGTGGGGGCCGCTGCGCCGGTGCAGGCCGCTAAAATTAACGCGAGCAAAGTTAAAATAAGTGTACTGGATAAATATTTTTTTCATTCGAGTCTCCTGAATAAATTCTCTTTAAGGACACAAAGTCACCAGGGAAGTTCAAAAGAAATTCAAGGGTGGTTTGTTAAGGCTGTGTTTAAATCTAACACAAAATCACATATCCGATGTAGATGGGATTCATACGTTCAGAATGAGAGATTGCTCATTTTTTGTCGAGCAGGCTGGTTAATGCGTTCAGCAGATGATCCACATCTCGTTTGGAGTTGTAACCTTGAATCGAAATGCGGATTAATTTCATGCCCTTCCACTCGATCACAGGGATTTCGATACGATGCTCATCGTACAAACGCGCCTTAAGCGCGACGAGGTCAGTATCCACTGGCAGCGGGGCGGCTGTTAGTTGGGCGAACCAGTTTTCAGTTAAAGAATGAAGCGGAGCAAGGCCGGTTAAGTTGCAAATGCGGGTTTGAGCATCCACTGCCAATTCGTGGCAGGCGGCCTGCACAGTGTCCCATTTATGTTTGGTTTGAAATTCAATCGCGGCCGGGACAGTTAAAAATGCGGCGAGGTCACGCGTGCCCCACCATTCGTGATGATCAATAAAGATGGAGCCGCTCGGGGCTTCGGATTCGTACCCCCACGAGACGACCAGTGGTTTGAGCAGATGCTGCATTTCAGGCCGCGCATATAAAAAGCCGGCGCCTTTCGGGGCGCACAGCCACTTGTGCAAATTGCCGCCGTAAAAATCCGCGCCGAGGGAATCGAGATCCAGCGCAAGTTGACCGGGGACATGCGCGCCGTCAATGATGGTGATGATGCCTGCCGCGCGCGCACGTTTGATAATTTCATCCAGCGGAAAAATTACGGCGGTCGGCGAGGTGATGTGACTGAGAAAAATAATCCGTGTGCGCGGCGTGACGCCCGACCAAAACGAGTCGATAAACGCGGCGTGAGACTCTAAAGAAACAGGCTGATTGATGTAAGTGAAACCGCGTTCTTTTGCCAGAAAGCGCCAGGTGCGATCCATTGCGCCATATTCATGATCGCTGGTGAGGACTTCGTCGCCCGCGCCCAACTCAAGCGAGCGCGCCACGATATTCATGGAGATCGTCACATTTTGAGTGTAGACCAGATTATCGGCATGGGTACCCAAGATATATCCCCAGCGCCGCGCGCGACTCAGCCATTAAGCCGGTGAAGCGTCTGCCTAAAAATTCAACGGGCTGTCTTTCAAGTTCCATTTGCCAGTTTTGATATTCATGAAAGACCGATTTTGGCGTTGCACCGAAGGAGCCGTGATTGAGGAAGGTGACTGAGGGGTCGAGCAAAAAAAGTTTACGCAGGTTATACATTTTTATTCCTTGATAAGAGTAATATTTTCGGACGAGGATAATCGAAGCGCAGAGTGAAGTCAACGTATAAAAAATCGAATCCGCAATTTTATGAACAATGACAAAATCAGGATAAAAATAACGGGGTATATTTTCACAACAAGCCTATAATTTGAACATCTGATTTTTTTCAAGGCTCATGGAAAGGAAGGGTAAGATGCATATTTCCAGTTCGGTTGAGGCAAAAAATCTTTGGCAAGGGGACTCTGGAAGCGCCTCTCGCATTTCGCGGCGTAGACGAAATCACAGCCAGTATCGGAACGCCGTTTCAATGGGCTGACGGAGAAATGTTGGGCGGCAATTGGAAACCGCCCGTCGGCGGCAATCGTTTTTATCTTTTACAACTCGCGTTCACGCTTAGTCCGCGCGGAAATATCAAAGTGACCTCAGCGGATTTTTGCATTTCGCTGAGTCCGCAGGGTGAAAGCCGTGCGCTGGTCTTTGACGCCTTTCCGCGCGAACAGACCGTGGCACTCAATGATTCGGTGACTCTTGGCATTGGTCCCGATTTCAAATTTGGCACCACAGATATGTCTGTGGCAAAAGCTGAAACGACGATTGATGTCGGCACAGTGATCCCCGTTGTGCATGTGGAAGGTTTGCAAGAGTCACGGCTGTGCTGGCGATATACGGTACATGCAAAATATCCCTTGAGCGGAAGCCGCCGAATGCACGCCATCATCAGCCTGCCGCCTGAGATGAAGACCGCGCTGGCTACTTTTGAATTAACTGTAAACGCCGAAGGCAGATATGGTCCGATCCGCGTTTCAACGCCGCAGACGGAACAGTCAAAATTGCGATATGTGGTGGGAAGTGCGTAAGGATAAGGAATAAAGGATGAAGGATAAAAAATGTCAAAATGATCGCGGATTGAAAAAATTCTACTGACGGGCATAAAAGTCGCGAGTCCGCGGAGTTTTAATGGCTTTTTCTCTGCGCCCTCCGCGACTCCGCGGTGAAATTGAATAAGGTGGCAACTTAGGTTATTTGCGATAAATAATTAATTCTAAATTCGTGGATCTTAGTTTTAAATATCAAGGCCAAAGGTCATAATATCTTACAAGCCATGTGTAAATTGCATTGGCAATCGCTTCATCCGTTTTCTCAGCAGGCCCATCTGGTAAAAGAGGCAGATAATTCTCAGGGATGGAAAAACACCAGTTCGTTGTCACCTCGGCCATAAAATTGATCGCATCATCCGCAGGCATACTTCCCAACAAGGCAATTACCTGATTTAATTTTTTCCCCTGATAAACATGTGCTGGAAGACAGAACACTCTTTTCCTCCTTCCTGTACCCAAGTCAGACGGAGATAACAATCTTCGGTCAATACTGCTTCTGAGTGCTTTGAAATATTGATCCCAGGCACGGTCTATATCTGAATGATCTGGTTTATTCTCCCTGTCAAAGTGTGTCCACCCGACCATCATACCTGTGATGAATTGCAACACCGAAGAAGGATGTTTAAACTTTAGAAATTTATCAAGTTCTGCGATCACGTTATCGGCATTTTTTGAGTGCATGAGAAAATTCTCCAAAACCAGAATGCAATCGTAAATCACAAATCCAAAATCATCAATCATAAATCCGCAATCGTTAGTGGTTATAATCATCTTATGCGTTTTAACTTATTTCAACAATCAGATATCCCCGAAAAATATCGTTCCAACTTCTGGCATTTATATTTTGACATTGCCTGGTTTGGCGTATTAAGCGGCACCGCCGTCAACTTTCTTAATGTCTACGTCACACGTCTTGGCGCATCAGGCTTACAGATCGGCCTGCTGACCGCCATGGCCGCAATCGTCAACCTCTTCCTCGCCATCCCCGCCGGCCGCTGGATCGAAAAACGTCACACAGGCCGCGCCGTCTTCTGGTCATCTATCGTCCTCCGTCTCGGCTACGTGCTCTGGATTCCCCTGCCCTGGCTCTTCGACGCGCAAGGTCAGATCTGGGCCTTGATCGTACTCGCCTTCTTCATGGCAATTCCGCTCACACCGCTCGGCGTCGGCTTCAACGCCCTCTTCGCAGAATCCGTCCCCGACCGCTTCCGCGCACAAGTGGCAGGCACGCGCAACGTCACCTTCGCCATCGCATACATGCTCACCTCGTTTGGCGCAGGCTACTTCCTAAAAAGTATGCAGCTTGACATGGGCTACACCATTATTTTTGCGATCGGGGCATTTGGCGCAGCGATGAGTAGTTACCATATTTATCATGTCACACCCTTGGAAGAAACCTCCCCGCTTCAATCCGCGCCGACACCGATCCAACACCCCGGGCAGAATCTCCCCGTGGCATTAAGGCGGCGCTGCGCCTTGATATCTGGCGCACCCCATTCCGGAACGTCTTGCTGGTGCTGTTCGCTTTTCATCTGGCGCATTATATGTCCGCACCGGTTTATCCGATCTTCAATGTGCGCGTCTTAAATCTCAACGACAACAACCTCGGCACAGGCACCGCGCTTTATTACCTTAGCGTTCTGATCGGATCCACTCAATTCAGAAAAGTTGCACATCGCTATGGCAACAAGATCGTCACCGGTTGGAGTGTGGCGGGCATGGCAATTTATCCCTTCATGCTTGCGGTGGCACACACGGTCTGGAATTATTACGTGCTGTCCTTTCTCGGCGGATTCCTCTTCGCCATGGTCAACGGCGCATATATTAATTACATGCTCGAAAAAATTCCATCCGATGACCGTCCCTCGCATCTCGCGTGGTACAGCATTGTCCTCAACGTTGCCATCCTCAGCAGTTCTCTCATGGGTCCCGCCATCGCCGAGATGACCGGCCTCGTCAACGCATTGATCGTCTTCGGCGTGCTGCGCATCCTCGCCGGCATGGCTATTCTCAAATGGGGATAAAGTCTGCTCTGAAAAGCGGTAAAATCAACTTGTGACAGAAAACATTAAAATCATCGCAAGCAATCGCAAAGCCAGCTTTGAATACTTCCTCATGGAAACCTTCGAAGCAGGGCTTGTCCTGCAAGGCTCGGAGATCAAATCCATTCGTGCGGGGCAGATCAGCATCCAGGAATCCTACGTCGATATCCCCAACGGACAGGAAGCCTGGCTCGTCGAAGCGCATATTGCACCCTACGAACAAGCCGGGACTCATTTCAACCACGAGCCCAAACGCAAACGCCGTCTGCTCCTGCATAAAAAGCAAATCCTTGAGTTGTGGAATAACATCCGCATTAAAGGCAATACGGTCGTCCCAACCAAAGTCTACTTCAAAGACGGACGCGCCAAGCTCGAGATCGCCCTCGCCAAAGGCAAAAAAGCCTACGATAAACGTGCTACGATCGCCAAAAGAGATGAAGCGCGCGATAACGAAAGAGCAAGCAGAGTCAGATAACCTGAGACCGTTACCACTAAGGCGCAAAGCCACAAAGACTCTAAGATTTTTTGTGGCTTGGTGTCTTTGAGACTTTGTGGTTAAGTTTCGGGAATGCAAACAAGGAAACCAAAACCATGCCCCCCTCCACTATAGGCGGAATCAACCTGCTTCCCGAACCTGAAAAACGTGCGATCTATGCGCGTTATATTCCCACAGCGCTGCTTGAAAAATATAATATTCCACCCTTAACTTCTGCCGCCGGACACAACCTTCTGCAATTCCGTTTTGCCACCGGCTCCACCGATGTGGAAATGCGTCTCTTTCATGAAGTCAGTTTTCCAGACCCGATCCTATACGCCCACATCACCGACACCATGAACGGACAGATCCACGTCCTGCTTTATATCCTCAACGATCCCGCATCTCCGCGCTTTGATGTGGATAAAATGCCGGATGGCTCTCCGACAAAATTCGGCACGCTGCAAAGAAATATCGAAGCGGAAAAAACAGCCCTCGAAGCGGGTCTGGCTCCCGGTCAGGTGCGACGCGGATTAAGATTGCTGGGTCAGGCGATTGAAGCATTCGAAGTCTTCGTCACAGCACTCGGTCACGACATGTATTTCGTCGAGCCTTTGTATTATCACAACGCAGTCATCTTTGAACGTTATGGATTTTCATATCAAGTGGGCAAACGCCTGATGGACAGCATCCACGCGGGCTTTCAAAGCGGCGGCGATCTATCAGCGCAGCTTGACGGCTCCACGGCATTCCGTCAGCCCGAAGCCGCGAACGGCATTCGCAAACGTTCATGGGCCATCCACGATGGCATTCTCGGTGAACCTTTTACCAACGTGACAATGTACAAACGAGTTGGAAAATCTGCAGGACTTAACACCACACCAGATTGCAAGTGGTAATTTTCAATAACTCACAGCACACAAAAAATGGACAGCGTAAGGTGAATAACAAAAAGAGAGAACTCATAAAGGTTCTCTCTTTTTGTTAAAGCATTTCTTTCAAAGCACAAGCCACTTAAACAAAAAGACCATGTTTTTCACATGGTCTTTTTTGATTAGTAGCGGGGACAGGACTTGAACCTGTGACCTTCGGGTTATGAGCCCGACGAGCTGCCACTGCTCCACCCCGCATCGATGAACAAAGATATTACCATAACCCGCATGAAATCGTCAAGCAATATTTTAATGGAGAGCGGCTAACTTTGCGGGCTAACCACGAAGACATAAAGCTGCGAAAGCACAAAGCAATCTTTGATAATCGTTTTCAAGAAAACCATACGCAAAACACCTTAATGAAAACAGGTATTGATGATTAAAACATTTGTTAAGATTTAGTGTATAATGCAGGAACCTTAATAAAAGGTTGACCTTGTTTTTTGCAATCATTCACCATCTATTAGCAACATCAACCACCACTCACCTACTTATGAAAACAGCCACAATTCTAGTCATCGAAAGCCGCCACGCAGAAATCCCTTCCTTTGCTTCAGATTTGCAAAGAAGGGATTTGATGTTCAACTGGCACAAAACGGAAGCAAAGCCGTTGCGCGCCTTAAAGAAGTAAGCCCAAGCCTTGTTGTGATCAATGCAGCATCCTTGCGCAGTACCGGCTTGCGCATCTGTCAATCCATTCGCGAGAAAGATCCGAAACTTCCGATCATTCTTATTTTGGAAAATGATAATGAAGTCAGCAAAGATGCTGCAGACGCAGTGCTTGCATTACCTTTCACTGTGCAAAAATTGGTCAATCGCATCAATCCGCTTTTGCCCGGTGACGGGAAAAATGTTTTGCATGTTGGCCCCATTCGTCTTGACCTTGAAAAACGCCGCGTGCGCTGTCTTGGAAAAAGCACAAAGCTCACCCCGCGCCTTGTAACTCTTTTACATTTGCTCATGGACAAACATGGTGAAGTTGTAGAACGCGAACCCCTCTTCAAAAAAGCATGGGAAACCAACTACACAGGCGATACCCGCACACTGGATGTCCACATCTCATGGCTGCGCCGCGCCATTGAGCTTGACCCTGATAATCCAAAATTACTAAAGACCATTCGCGGCGTCGGCTACCGCCTGGATATTTAACTGATATTGTTTTCCCTGAACTGTCACCAATCGGATGCACGCCTTGCGTGTACGTCCGATTTTTATTTTTAACTCAAGAGGAAGTTCCCCGCTTCTTACGTGACGCTGAGCCTGCGCGACACTCTTGAACAGATTTCCATCCCAATCAGAATCCACCTCCCAAAAATCCACATCGAGAGATGTTTCCAGGCGGACAGAATCTTCAGAGACATGTACCTTGATATTCTTTGCCGTCTGCGAAACAGCAAGTGCAATAGATGAATCATGCTCCAGTGAAAAGACGGCAGTGGTTTCTGAGACCCTTCCTCGGGCAGTATGCAGGGCGCGCAGAGGTGCATTACAGGTAATAAATTTTTCTCCCGTCTTTGCAGCGACAAGCGCTGTGGTACCAGACCCGCAAAAGAAATCAGCCACGAGATCACCTTTATTTGATGAAGCGCGGATAATACGTTCAAGTAAAGCTTCAGGTTTTTGAGTTGGATAGCCGGTACGTTCATTATGCAAACGCGCCACAACTGGAAAATACCACCAATCTTCTGGAACTTTTCCGCGCTCCAGATCCGGCACTTTGCCAAACCCGGCCTTGCTTGATGATTTAAACGTAGTGATCGTATTCGGGCTGTATGGCTCGCGGACATCATCCGCATTAAATGTGTAATCCTTGCTTTTTGCGTAAGACAGAATCGTATCGTGTTTGCGATTAAATGCGCTTTTGATCGGAGAAGGCCCGTGGTATGCCCAAATAATCTCATTAATGAACACACCTTCAGAGCCAAAAAGCTCATCAAGGATCAAACGTGCGTAAGCATCAGCATGCCAATCTAAATGGAGATATAGCGTACCGTTCGGGGAAAGCAAACGAACCATTAACGCGAGGCGTTCATATAAGAATTGCAGATACGCATCAAGGTCATCCCAGGAATCATGATACCCCTCAACCAGTTTCCATTTTGATGGATCACGAGAATCTTCTCCACGGCCAACACGCGCCGAAAATTTTCGGTTGGTGAAAAATGGAGGGTCGGCATAGATCAGATCGATGCGGCCTTCGTATTCAGGAAGAAGCCCGGCCATGACAGCCAGGTTATCACCGAGAATTAACCGTCCATCGGGACGTGCCTTGGGATAGCCGCGCCCATTCGGGTAGAGGATTGTGTCTTGGGTAAGAGAAGCAGGCTCGGGCGGGGTGAGATGCTTCCCCTTCCAGTTAAGTATCGGCATGGGGAGTTGTCAAATGTTTGAGATGATGAGTCGGCACGTGAGGAGGAAATCCAAAAAAAGAGTTAATAATGAATTTCAACATTTGTACCGCGTCCGCGGTGATTGGAGATCGCGTCTGCGGAGTGAGTAGGCTGCGCCCAGCGGAAAACCCAGTTGGCTTCATCACTGCGCATATTGATGCAGCCGTGACTCATGGGTGTGCCAAAATTTTCATGCCAGTATGTGCCGTGAAATGCGTGACCAACAGGTGTAAAGAAAGTTGACCACGGCACGCCGGGCAATACATATCCATCTGCGTCTGCGAGCAGGTTGCCATTTTGAGCAATGCTAAAATAACTGTTGCCCATGTGTTTGGCCGGGACTTTATCCATCACATTGAATAAACCATTTGGCGTTGTTGTGGAAATTCCATTTGCGCCGCTCTGTCCGCCGCCGGGAATGCCGGAGGAAATATTGGTTTGAAAAACAGCCTTGCCATATTCATAGGCGACCATTTTTTGTGTGGTGAGATTCACTTCGATCAATTTATCGTCAAAGGGAACTTCAGGTGTGATCGGCTCCATGTAACTGGACGGTAAAACACGCATGTGAATGGCCGGCACAAAATACGGAACATTTGAATCCAACTCGTCAAAAACGCGATACCACGGGCCGCTGTAATCAGCCATCTTGGGGCCTTCTTCCACCCTGTCCACCCAGTGGATCGAGCCGTAATACATCGGCGGAGTAAGCGCTTCCCAACCGCGCGCTTTTGAAAAACGATAGGGCGTGGTAAATGGAACTGTGAGTTCGGTTAATAGTCTTTTTCCAGCTGGAACTTCCTGCGGGGTCTGGTAAATAGTCTTTACACGATGTAAGCGGCCGCGATGCAAATAACCGCCCCACACCCGATACCAAACGGGATTATATTTTGGTTCATCAGCAATTTTTTCTTCGTACACATGTACAAGATCATCGCGATACCAGGTCAACTCAACCCGGCTGTCATCGGTTGGTTGTTTGCGCACGGGCATTTCAGTGGTGGCAATGCGCACTACAAAACTATCGTCAAAGCTGGTCAAACCGGGCAGGAAAGGTGAAAAGGCCAGTCCGCCAAGTGTGATGCCGCCAAGTTTTAAAAAATCGCGTCTTGAAAATTTTGAATTCATATTAAAATTGTACACCATAATCTTTAAGCTGTAATGAGAATATTCGATGCAGGCTATGGCTTTTCCGAAGTACCTGACACACCAGCCTGCGTTGAGAAACCTGCCGCCATGATACAAAAGACTGCCTCGCTTGAACGGCAAGGCAGTCTGGTATTCATTTTTATGTATGCTTTATTTACGCTTCCACTGATTCCACGATCATATCCTTGAGCAATATCTCAAGCGCCATGGTATGGCCGCATCGTCTGTTGGTAATGAAAAACTCACAGTCGCAATTAAAAACACCGTTGTTGTAGGAAACATGATGTTCGCTATTATCGCCGTGAAAATTAAGGTCAAATTGATTGAAGTGGAAGCGGTGCCGATCCTCTGCATATCGTTTTGCTTTTTCTACCTTGCCTATTAATCCTGAATCCATTGTATTGATCTCCTTTTTGCGAGAATATAAAAAAATACACGCGGAGACATCCGCGTGTATTTAGTCAACAAACCTGGGTACTTCATGAAATAATCGCATATGGGCATTACCTCGATGTGATGAGTATAGTACTTTTCAAAATGCGAGTCAATAACAAATGGCAGATTGTCAGGAAGTCGTATGGGAACTGTAGGTTGCGGCTAACCTACACGCATCTCACTTAAGCTGTTATCTGATTCTACTTAATCAAACGCTTCCCCGCCCAAACACTAACCAACGTTACCACGGCGCTGAGCGTGGTTCCCCAAGCCATATCCACAACAGTCATCAGTATCGGCCAGCCTGATAGTGTGGCATGATTAGTCAGATCATACGTTGCGTACGTGACAAAACCAAATATCGCACCGCGTACTACAGTTTTAGGCATGGACTCTGAATTCATTCCGGGTTCAATCACAAAGAAAACCATGCCAAAAACAAAGATCAAATAAAAATACCCGCTGCGAAAAAATTCGGCAGATCGGCCATGAGATGACCGATCTGTGACCGATAAAACTGTGGGGCTGCAAGTCCCAGCCATAATGAGTCCACGGCAAGGAAGATCATAAAAGTGAGAATGTAAAGTTTGAGTTTCACAAGTCGCTTATTTTTTTCTACCCGCAACCGTGCTCTTTTTAACAGTCTTCTTTACTGTTGTTTTCTTTGCCGCAGGTTTCTTGATAACGAGTTTCTTGGGCGCAACCTTTTTTATAACCTTCTTGACCGGCTTTGCCTTTACAGCAACTCTCTTTTCAGGGCTGACTTTAACTTTTGCAGCAACCTTTTTTGTCACAGGTTTCTTTGCTTTGGGCTGCGACTTCTTCACCGGTGCTTTCTTTTTCGCGGCAGCCACCTGCTTCTTCTTTCCTTTTTCCTTGGTTGTTTTCACTACAGGTTTGCGGACAGCGCGTTTCTTCTTGGCTGGTATTTTCTCTTCAATTTCAACTTCTTCTACAACGTTAAATAATTTCTTCCACTCATCCTGCATGGATGAGACACCTGCGCCGTTTAATTGATCGCAAATTATCTTCCATTCGCTGTCGCCTACAAAACGCCAATCCATGAAGGCGTGGCATTGATAGGCGCCCAGTTCAACATACATGCCCTTATCCCAGATTTCCTTGCAGGAGCGGATGTATTCCAACTGGGTGACGTAATCCTTGAAGATGACATGTCCAACACGCGGCAGGCCAAGTCCATCGGCGATGTTTTTGCGGATCGTTTTGCCGGAAGATTTTTCAATAAAAGCGGCGGAGGTTTTGATCCAGCCACGGGTATTGGAAAATTTATTGTGATAGATCACCAGTCCGCGCTCATCGTTAAAGCGATTGGAATAAGCGAAGACTTCTTCGTCCACGCTGCCATTAGGGGAATAAAAGTCAAAGAGCAAAAACTGTTCAACGTCAGCGAACAGGTAGCGGCGGTGAAGAAGCGGGAAGATGCGCCATTCGTGACCACGGATGAGTCCGTCATTTGGGGTTTCATCCATGCGTGCGCGGCGGAATTCCATCCCATATTTTTCAGAGAAACCTTCCACTTGTCCGTGGCCGAACATGGGCAAACCGGGCAAGGTGGAGAGAAGCGTGCAGATGCCAAAATATTTATCGCCATTGCCGAATTGTTCAACCGCAGTTTTTTCATCGGGATTGTTCATGAAGTTGACATACCGCTTGAGGATCTGCGGATCAAATTCAAGTGTGTTCTTGATGGCAAGGCGATATTTGGCGTTGTCTTCATCGCGCAACATGTGCATGAAAGCAGAGTTATAAACGCGGTGCATACCCAGCGTGCGGACGAAATACCCTTCCATCATCCAGAAAGCTTCTGCCAGTAAAAGTGTGTCAGGAACTTCTCTGGAAACACGGTCAACCACTTCACGCCAAAATTCTTCGGGAACTTTTTCATCAAATTCCGGTTTGGTCATGCCATATTGTGAGCGGGAAGGAATCGCTCCGCCGGCACCGGGTTCGGGGAACCACAAGCGTTGAACGTGCCGCTTGGCGAGAGTCATGGCTGCGTCAAATCGAATGACGGGGAAATTGCGGGCGACATGCAAGATGACTTGAATGACCGCTTCACGCACAACGGGATTGGTGTAATCCAATTGAGCGGTATCGTTCCAGGGGAAGGATGTGCCGTCATTGCCGTGATAGATATAACGCACATCACCTGTTTGCTGATCGCGGCGTTGAAAAACAACGGAAGCATCGGTCTTATCGTAGTAATGATCTTCGAGATAAATCCCTACGCGCGAATCATCTGATAGATTTTCGGATTTGAAAGAGTATGATGGATAGGGAGAAAACGAAGAGGACAAAAACCAATCGGGATGTTCCGCGACCCAGGTTGAATCAATTCCCATGTGATTGGGAACCATGTCGGCGGAGAGACGGATGCCTCGCCCCCAGGCGCGGGTACGGAGACTATTCAGCGCATCCCAACCGCCGAGGTCGGAGGCAATGTCGTAAGAATAAAGGGAATAGGCTGAGGCAACCGCATCTTTTTGTCCCATGCGTTGTTTGATGCGCTGGGATGCGCGGCTGCGTTCCCAAAGACCGATCAACCACAGGCCGGTGAATCCGCGCGAGGCGAGTAAATCCAATTCTTCATCGGGGATCTGGTCGAGGGTGGTTATGTCACGTTGATATTTTTTTAGAGAGCTGCGCCAGCCAGACGTAGGTGTTCTTGGCGAGCAAAACAAGGCGCGGCATCCATTCCTTGTCCATGCTGTAACGTTCGTATTCTGCGTATTCATGGCCGCCAAAAGTCGGCACATGGGTTTCCGCTTTCTGCGAGTCAATTGGACCATGACCCGTGCGGATAATGTCTTCGCGCAAATAGTCCAATCCACGCAGGACATGGATGGAAAATGTCTCGCCGAGCAGGTATCCCCATTTTTCGATAATAAAACGTAACTGACCTTCCAAAGAATCGGGAGAAGCTTTGATCGGCGCTTGAAGAAGTTCTGTAAGCGTTTCTCCCAGCCCGGCCTCCCCGCTTCCAAAGCCCGGTTGACGGGAATAGAAAGTTAATAAGGACTGCAAAAATTCCTTGTAAGCGGAGCCCTTCATTACGGATTCGTCAAATAAATCCTTATAGCGATTCAAGGCCGGATTATTGTTTGAATTATTAACCAATAACATTTCTTCGATGGGCTGCGCGCACACCGCGTCCGAAATCACCGACACTGGGGCTTTGGTGGAGAGATATACGCCCGCAGTTGTCTCGCCGCGAAAAACCGACAGAGGCGGAAATTCCTCGGTAAATTTACTGAGTGTCAGATCATATTTTGAGCCAAGACTGGATTGCAATAATCCCATGGCGCGGCCCATGACACCGGTATACCTGCTATAAAAATGCTTGAAGAGGATATGGTACGCCTCATCAAGCAGGGAAAGTGCATATAGGTCAGTGGCAGATACGGGTTCGGGTCGAAGCGCTGACATTTGGGTGGCAAAGGCGCGGGCGGCAGCCAGATCTGAAAAGATCACGTGCCCGTCCGGGCGAAAGAAATCCACAGAGAAATTATATTTGAGACGGGAGGCTCGGGTAATTAGCATAACAACAATGATAACCGATTAACTATTTTTTTCGGGTAAAATCCTGACTTGTACATATGAATACATCGCTGACTCAATTCGTTTTATTACTCCTGCTTGCCGCATTGTATCTGCCGGTAATTTTTTTTGCAGTACAACGCCGCGATGACGGGCATGGAGCCGCAGCCTGGCTGGTGGCTGTATATGCATTGCTGGCAATGGTCATCAATGTGGCTGAAGCCGCCTGGCGCAACGGGGAAACCTCACAAAGCGGCAACATATTATTTCAAGAATTACAAATTTATGTCGCGTTGACTCTCATCGCCGTCTTGATGATCACGCTGCAAACTTTTCTTAAACGTGAAATGTGGTGGGGCTGGGTTGGGCTGTGGACGATCTGGGCGCTCGGCCTTGCATTGATCCTGACAAACGCGATCAATCTGCCCGATATTCTTTGGACAAACGGCAATCTCACCTTACAACGCACACGGCTTGGCCCAGCCTGGGCAACTTTAGGCTGGCTTATTTTTGCAATCAGCCTGATCATTAATATTGCAAACGCGCACAGGGATGCACGCCAGCAGTTATTCCGTAATCGTTTAAATTATTGGTGGCCTGTCATCTTCCTGATGTTCGTCAACGACATTTTACTTTTCTCCAATATCTTAATTTTAGGGCAGCCCATTCGTCTTGCAATTGCCGTCATGATGGCTTATGTGGTTGGCACACATCACCTGCCAGACCTTAGATTGATTCTGCGGCGCGTGCTGGCGTACATACTGATCGCTGTCATTATTGTTGGGTTTTATCTCGGCGGATATTTATTATTACAATCTGCATTCAAAAACAATATTAACTTCAATCCGTTATTTATCGGCGCATTCATGGCATTATTGGTTGCCCTGCTTTTTGCGCCGTTATTATCACTGGCCTCGCGCACCATGAACATCTTGATGAAAGGCGATCAATACGATGCAAGCCGCACCATTCATCAATACAGTGAAAGCATCAGCAACATCCTTGACATGGATCGTCTCGCAAGTATTGCAGTCGGCATCATTCTGGAAGCCATGCAAATCGAGCGCGGATTTCTTTTTCTCGTGGATTCAGACCGCGAAGCAGATGGTCACAGAACTTTCAGACTCCGCTCAGCGCGCAGCCCCGAAGAACGGCAAATGATCGCAGCTGAATTGGATGAAAACGGACTGATCGCCGCCTATCTGATTCGGGAACAACGCCCGCTTCTTCAATATGACCTCGACCTGCTTCCGGCGTTTCAGGCAGCATCTCCCATTGAGCGGACCTGGTTTAACCAACTGCAAGCAGAAGTTTACATTCCCATCTTTGCCAAACGCCAGTGGATCGGACTTTTGGCCTTTGGTAGAAAACTAAGCGGCAACCGTTACAGCAAGGAAGATCTTGTCACTTTGAGTTCACATGCCAGCCAGACGGCCGTGGCATTGGAAAACGCCCGCCTTGTAGATAACTTGATGCGTTTAAATAATGAATTGCGCTATGCGCGCCGCGCACTGGAAAAAAATAACCGCGACCTCGAACGTATCGATCAGGCCAAATCAGACTTTATCAGTATCGCATCACACGAACTTCGCACACCGCTGACTGTCATCAAAGGCTACAGCGAAATGCTGATGGAAGATTCCAGCCTCGACCCGAACTTCAAGTTCATCATGGAAAAGATTCACGATGGCACGATCCGCTTGCACGAAGTTATGGACTCGATGTTTGACATCGCACAAATTGATGCCCGCTCGCTTAAACCGCATATCCAGCCGGTCGAATTAGGTCATTTGATCCAGGAAATTTGTATTGAACAAGCCAGCTCGATCAAGGAACGCAAACAATCACTTACCATCAACCTCCCCACATTGCCGCATGTCAAAGCGGACCCGAACCTATTGCGCAAATTATTCCATCATCTTTTACGCAATGCAATTAAATTTACTGACAACAATGGAAAGATCACTATCACAGGGCATGGCATTCCTGCAATCCTTGATCTGCCGCAAGGCGGTGTTGAGTTGATCTTTAGCGATACCGGCGTGGGCGTGGACCCGAACTTCCGCGAGATCATCTTCACCAAATTCTATCAACCCGGCGAATTGGGCAAACACTCCACCAGCAAGACCCGCTTCAAAGGCGGCGGCGCAGGGTTGGGACTCGCTCTCGCCAAAGGCATCGTCGAAGCGCACGGCGGACGTATCTATGTGGAAAGTCCCGGCTACGATGAGATCAATTTCCCGGGCAGTCAGTTCCATGTGATTCTGCCGCTCAGCAAACTTGAAGAGAACGAACAGCAAAAAGTTAGTGCGCCTTTGAGTTTTCAGGTTTAGAGTAATAAGTAATAAGGGAAAATATGAAAGAGAGGATACTTACGTTCCTCTCTTTTTGATTCTGTATCATGCAATTTAATTTCGGAATAAGCGGCTTGATAACGCGGTGACCAACCCAACGATCAACAATGTAAATTTAATCGTGGCGCAAAATGCGGCAATCTGCGGATAAGGCGAAGCAGCGCCGTTGATCAATTCTTTCCACAGCGCATAATTTTCAACTGCATCAAATAAGGCGGCGGCAAATGCGCCCCAACCCATCCATGCGGCAAAGGTATGATAAAACCCGGTCTTGTTGCTGCTGGCGAGTAAAAGCCCTAATGAAAGAGCAAGCGCGTACGTGGGCATGAAAAGATAATCGAAGCCAAGGCCAAACGCGGCATATAGGCGTGCATTTGCATCCCACGAATCGATCATGGATTGGGCGGTGTTCACATCACGCGCCAGTTCAAATGAGACAATTCCGCTCGGCGCGGCGGGCGTACGTAAAAATGGTTCGGCCGTGCTAAAGACGCCGAAGATCAAAACAGTTAACGCGAAGAATGTGTAAAACATTGGTTTTCGTACATACTGCGGAATGAATTCGAGTGGGTGCTGCATAAAACCTCCATATCGAAAGTCAAAGAATCAAGACTGCGCAATACAAACCGTTGAAATGTATGCACAGTATATCTCCAAACTTAATGAGAAAGTCGCTTGCGGCGCTGATTCTGTTTGGGCTGTAAGAGCAGGCTCAACGTTAAGAGTGAAGCGGGGGTTTCATCCAAAATGAAAATGCAAGGCGAAAAAATTAATCCTCCGTGCTATACTAGGTTTATTCTATTTCATTGAGGCAATATGACTGAAAAAACTCATCAAGAAATGTTGGCAAAATACGCAGAAGCAATCGTAAAAGTTGGTTTAAATATTCGCGCTGGACAGCGTTTGATCATCAATAATATGGCTGTGCGCGGTGTGCCGCATCAGTTTGCGCCATTGGTGCGCGAAGTGGCAAAAGCTGCTTATGGTGCGGGCGCAAAATACGTGGAAGTGATCTGGGGCGATGAAGAAATGATGCGCCTGCGCGCCCAACATGCGCCGCGCGACTCTTTTGATGAATACCCAACCCACATGGTTGATGCGGTTATGGGCATGATCAATAATGGAGATGCCCTGCTTTCCATCGCCGGCACGAACCCCGACCTGCTTGGCGGGCTTGACCCTGAGATCGTTGGCATGATGCAAACCAGACATTTAAATGCCGCCAGCAAAATCAGCGAGCGAGTGACAACCAACGCCATTAACTGGTGCGTGGTTGCAGCAGCTGGTGAGGAATGGGCGAAGAAAATTTTCCCTGATCTATCTGTTGAAAAAGCGCAGGAAAAATTATGGCAAGCTATTTTTGAAACCACGCGCATTGATCAGCCCGATCCGATCGCGGCCTGGGAAAAACATATTATATTTTTGCGTGAACGCGCCCGATATTTACAATCCAAACAATTTACCGCGTTGCATTACACTGCCCCCGGCACAGACTTTACCCTCGGCCTGCCCAATGGACATCTATGGATCAGCGCTCAATCGATGGCACAGAATGGAATTGCCTTCACAGCCAACATGCCAACCGAAGAAGTATTCACTCTGCCTGACCGCAACCGCGCCGACGGCGTTGTGTCTTCAACTTTCCCATTGAGCTATGGCGGAACGTTGATCGAAGATTTCCAAGTCACATTTGAAAACGGACGCATTGTAAAGGTCAATGCGAAGAAGGGCGAAGCCGCTTTGCAAAAACTGGTGGATACAGATGAAGGCTCACATCGTCTCGGTGAAGTGGCGCTCGTACCGGCCAGTTCCCCCATCGCCAAACGCGGACATCTTTTCTACAACACTTTATTTGACGAGAACGCATCCTGCCATATCGCCATTGGACGCGCCTACCGCTTCACTCTGACGGGTGGAGAGGAGTTAAACGACGAGGAGTTTATCGCCGCTGGTGGAAACGTGAGCCTCAATCATGTAGACTTCATGATCGGCTCTCCACAAATGGATATTGACGGCGTGCTTAAAGACGGAACGCATGGACCGGTGATGCGACAATGCGAGGGGGCATTGAAAAATTAGTCACACAATTCCTTTCAGGATATAATTTCTGAAAGGAATTTTTTTATTAACATAAAGAGGCCGCATGAACGAACAGGAATTTGACAGAATGCTGACGAAGTACGCCGACGTGGTTGTGAAAGTCGGTTTGAATCTGCGCAAAGGACAGAAGTTGTCCATCCGCGCGATCATTGAGGATGCGCCTTTCGTTCGAAAAGTAGCGGAAAGCGCATACAAGGCCGGCGCAAAATATGTGGATGTATTATGGAATGACGAACGCATCTCGCGCATCCGCTTTGAACATGCTGACCCTGAAACATTAAGTGAAGTCCCAAACTGGCTGTTATCGCGGTATGAGGATCATTATCAAAACGGCGAAGCAGAACTTGCAGTTTATTCCACAGACCCCGATTTACTGGCGGGCATCGACCCGGAGTTGATCGCAAAAGAAAGAACGGCGCGCGCTAAAAAATTTGAACCCCTGCGAAAGTACGAGAATGTTTCGAATTGTGCGTGGTCGCCACTGCATCACCTGCCTGGGCCAGAAAAGTATTCCCCGGGCTTTCGACCGAAGATGCACAGGCAAAATTATGGGAAGCCATCTTCAACTCCTGCCGCGTTGACTTGCCGGACCCCGTGCAGGCATGGTATGACCACAGGGATAATTTGATCAAATACAAAAATTATCTTTCTGCAAAACATTACTCTGCCTTACATTACAAAGCACCCGGCACAGACCTGACAATCGGTCTGCCTGAAAAACATGTCTGGCAGGGTGCGGAAGCATCCTTCAAAAATGGGATCACTTGCATCGTGAATATTCCCACCGAAGAAGTATTCACTTTGCCGGATAAGGACAAAGTCAACGGTGTGGTGAGTGCAACCCGTCCACTTAATTTGATGGGTGCCATGATCGAAGATTTCAGCCTGACCTTTGAAAATGGACGCGCAGTAAAAGTCACAGCGAAAAAAGGCGAAAGCGATCTGCGTAAATTAATAGAGACCGATGAAAATGCGTGTCGTTTGGGTGAAGCTGCACTTGTTCCCAATAGCTCGCCCATCAGTCAGCGTGGACATCTTTTCTACAACACCCTGTTTGACGAAAACGCCTCGTGTCACATTGCACTCGGAAATGCCTACCGCGACACAATTGCAGGCGGCGAAGATATGACCGATGAAGAATTCCAGTCACATGGCGGAAACAAGAGCTTGATCCACACGGACTTTATGATCGGCTCGGCAGAAATGGACATTGACGGCATCAAAAAAGACGGTACACGTGAGCCTGTTATGCGTCAGGGTGAATGGGCAATTGATCTATAGGACTTGAACATCAAAACAAACCCGATGGAGATAAATTCCATCGGGTTTGTTTTTTAGCACGTTATAATGGGGAAATGCCTGCAAAAAAAACTTCCTCCCCCGAACTTAGTAATGAAATCCTGGTGGCAGAATATGAATACATCGCCAACTCAGCCAGCCAGGCCAATGAAGACCGCGCACGAGTCGCTTCATTTTATCTGGTAGCCGTTGGTTCTCTGGTGGCGGCACTCTTTAGCACTCAGATATTCGATACCAGTACGAACTTCGCCACGCTTAGTATTCTATTCAGCGGATTATTTTTTGTGCTCACCCTGCTCGGCGGGCTGACCGTGATCCAGCTCGCCCGTCTGCGGGCCGCATGGTACGAATCCATACAGGCGCTGAATCAGATCAAGGAATACGCGATCAATAAGGACAATGAACTTGCTGACGCATTTTTATGGCGCAACAAAAGCATGCCCCCGCTTTACAAGGTCAACAGTGTCTCGTATCAACAGACCCTTGAAGTTGCGATCTTAAGCGGATTAACCTTCGGCGCAGCGATCTACTTCTTCCAGATCGGAGTCGGTTATTACTGCACTTCCTGCAACTGGGCTTACACCATCAGCGGCGCGCTGCTCGGCTTCATTTCTCAACTTTATATTTACAAGCGCTTTTTATTACACAATGTCAAGGAAAAACATCATGCCCCGCAATTATGAGAATCAACCGCCTACAACCTTTCAACGCAGACCCCACCTAACAAAAGATGATGTCTGGATCCGCGCCTTTCTCAAGGAAGCACAGGTGGGGCATTTCGCGACCGCAGCAGATGGGCAGCCTTTCCTTAATCCAAGCACCTTCTGGTACGATGAGGAAAATCATCAGATCGTCTTTCATTCCAATGTTGCGGGGCGGGTCCGCTCGAATATTGAGGCCAATCCAAAGGTCAGTATGGAAGCGAGCGAACTAGGAAAAATGCTGCCATCGAATGTTGCGATTGAGTTCTCGCTTCAATTTCGCAGCGTCGTACTCTTTGGGACAGCGCGCATCGTGACCGATCCTGAAGAAGCGAAAAAGTTATTGTATGGGCTGATCGGTAAATATTTCCCCACGATGACCGTGGACAAGGAATATCGCGGCATCACGGAAAAAGAATTGCGTGCCACATCCATTTACGCGGTTGCGATCGAATCCTGGAGTGGAAAAGAGAACTGGGCAGAACGGGCGGACCAATCAGATGAATGGCCTGCATTAAGTGAAGAATGGTTTAAGTAGAATCACAACCGCCTGCAAAAAATACAGGCGGTTGTTTTTTTTAATCTTCTTCTACTGTAAATGTCGAAAAAATGCCCAAATTTTTAACGCGAATTACACGAATTGACGAATTTCTCGAATTATTTTTGAAAAGAAATTCGTGTTGAGGGTTTGTACGATAGAGAATTAATCTTTATGCTTGTAATGGACATCTGAAAGCGAGCGCAATCTTTCAGCTGCGACTTCAGGGGTAATATCACGCTGAGGCATGGCGAGCATTTCATATCCCACCATAAATTTGCGGACGGTGGACGAGCGCAACAGTGGCGGGTAAAAAATGCGCGTGCAAGACCCATTCAGGGTGCGGCTGTCCATCGGCGGGGCTTGGTGGAATCCCATTGAGTAGGGGAAGGAAATCTCAAACAGATTGTCGTATCGGGTAGTGACCTGCTTGAAGACTTCAGCCAAAGCAGAGATTTCAGTTGAAGATAATTCCTTCAATGATGCGGATGGACGATGCGCGGTGACCAACACTTCAAACGGCCAGACTGCCCAATATGGGACAAGCGCTGTGAAATGGTCATTGGAAAATAAAATGCGATCTTTGCGTTTGTGTTCTTCCTGCACGTAGTCCACCAAAAGCGGACGGTTATTCTGTTTGAAATATTCCGTTTGTGTGGCGAGTTCTTTGACGATCTCATTTGGCAGTTGAGACTGTGCCCAAAGCTGGCTGTGCGGGTGCGGATTGGAACATCCCATCATGGCGCCTTTGTTCTCGAAGACTTGCACATAATGAATGTAATCTTCTGCGGCCATATATGCGGAATGTTTGGCCCAGGTGGAGAGGACATTTTCAACAGATGGCAGATCCAGCTCGGGTAAGGTTAGATCGTGTCGGGGAGAAAAACAAACCACCAGACAATGTCCCTGCTCGGGAGCAGAAACAAGTAACGGGTGGGAAGATGCGGGACCTTCATCCTCTATAGGATTGGAAAGCAGGGCTGCAAAGTCATTTTCAAAAGCAAATGTGCCGGTGTAATCAGGGTTGAAGACTCCGCCGGCGCGTTCGTTACGCGGACAAAGATAACAAGTTGGGTCATAGGTCGGAAGCGTTTCGGGTGAAAGTTTTTCGACCTGCCCAAGCCAGGGGCGTTTGGCGCGGTGCGGCGAGACGAGCACCCACTCTCCTGTGAGGGCGTTATAGCGGCGATGCGGATTATTTAACATGGTGATTCCTTTTTAGAAAATGATTTCGATCCATTCAAGGATTTCGTTTTTACGTGTTTGTTGAAGCGCGATTTGCAACTTGTTATTTGAGCATGTGACTTGCGTTTCAAATTGACGTCCGCTGAAATAATGCTCGATGAGTTTTGCGGTTTGATGCAGCGTTATATGTTTGATCGTGCAGACTCCATCTCCAAACGGGACAATGCCCAGACGATGCGATTCGGCGATACTTGAGTCTGTCATGGATGCGACGACCAGCATGGTATCAGTATCGAGAATATCTTTGTAGGTTTTGATGGCGGGCTTGCCATCGAAGCGATGTGTGCGCAATGCGATGAGGACGGTTTTATCATCTTCGATGCGCTCCCAGGATGGGGAAAACCCTGCACGCAAACCACCCTGCCATTTTACATCGATTGGATAGGTATTAAAGTCCGCTTGCTTGCGCAGGATGGCAGAAAGCCCATTGAATTTTGCGATGATCTCATCTGTTGGGTTGTCGCTATTTTCATCACCGTCAAAGCAATGCAGCGAGCCAAGTGTGCCGGAAGGCGCGGAGTCAAACCAGATATCCAGTGCAGATTCCCAATCATAGCCGGAGGAACTGTACGTTGGCATACCGAGTTCACCGCACAGGCTACTGAAGAAAATACGGCGATTGGTTTCAAGATCGTAATCCCCGATGCAGTAGACAAGGTCATCGGGGCTGTGTAAATCGTAATAGTCGATCAGTAAGGGAGAAAGACCATAATACATAATTACGAGATCGGGGTTTTCCTGTTTCATCGCACCGACCACAACTTCCAAGCCTTTTTGGAGCAGACGTTCGCCTGCCCAATTCAAGTCGGCGGGAGCGGCGATGTCCAGAGATGGCAGTTCATAGCCAAAATCAAACTTGATCAGGTCGGGATTGTAGCGGCGGATAAATTCTGTGGCGCGTTCGCTTAACACGTTTTGGACAATGGGCTGAGTCACATCAAAAATTCCATAGCGTGAGGTTTGATGTGCAAGCCAGAGAGGTTTACCTTCGGGAGTTTGCAATAGATTCGATTCGTCCAATCCCAAAGTGGATGGATCCTGACAGCGCAGGAAAGCCGCCCATAGGCCGATATAAAAGCCTTGCTTGCAGATATTTTCAAGCAGGGATTCAAATTGCGGGAAGCGGGTTTCATCATGCTTTAACTCACCGTAGTGACCTTCCCATTTATCGTCAATCACAAAGGTGCGGGCTTTCATGCCTGAGCGCTGAAATTTATTAAAGATGTCTTTGACGATTTCTTCTGTCAATGCTTCGGGTTTCATGGCGAGAGATGACTCTACTCCCCAGGTGTTGTATTGTGGTGAAAGTAAAACATCTTTTTTCTTTTGCGTCAGGGATGCGTTTTTGGGTGAAATGATCTTTTCACGCCGCAAGATTTTGTAGTAATTGCGAATGGCTTCATGATATTGTGTGCCGAATGTGATCAAAAAAGAAAAGCCAAGTTTTAGAGTCCCCGGAGTCTTTATATGTTTCCAAATATCACTACGCAGATTTAAGACCGGACTTAATGCAATCTCGCGGATATCGAGTCTGAAATCACCTTGCGGTAATTCAGCGAGTCCCCAACAAGCGGCGCCTGATTGTAATTTTTTTGCGCCAATCGCATTCCATTGATCTGAAGTATTGAATGTGCAAAAGTAATGCGCGGGCAATCCCCACTGCTGCGTGAGTCCGGGGCCACGCATGGCGCCGGAGCCAAGAATGGTGGTGACGGATAATCTGGAATGCAAATCCACGATGGGACTGATGCTGGAACTCATGCAAAGTCCCGGCACAACTGCGTAATGGCTGTACATAGATGGCTTATAAGAGTCGCCGTCAATCTCGGGGAAATAGACGATCTGGATAATATCCTGCGCTTCGGAGGATTCGTAGTGTAACTGTTCGAGGGAGATAAAGTCTATTTTGAAGAGCCAGCTCACAGTTAGGTGTGATGCGCTTTTTTCCGCGTGGTATGTGATCGAGATGCGGTCATCTTTGATTTCGAAGGTGCGGTTTGGGAGTTGTAATTCCGCTTGATCGTTCGTGGTGATGATCAGCGGTTGATGGCGTGCGCGAGAGATCAGGCGGTTTTCTGAATCATACAAATGGAAAAAGTCGGTCTGCGCGTCCCAGGCCCATGTGTAAATTGGGGAAGAAACCTGGATTTTTTGCTGATTTACTTGAATTTTGACTGTCATACTACCCAAATCCTCATAAATTGCCTATTGACAAAGTGTTATCGTTCTTGTAAACTAATGTTACCGGTCACGTGAACGGTCACATTATACCAAACCCCTCCCCTAAAAATGTCAACTTCCCACCCAACCATTCGTGATGTCGCTCGGCTCGCTGGTGTTTCACACCAGACCGTTTCGCGTGTCATCAATGGGAGCGAGGATGTTTTGCCGGAAACCCGTGCAACTGTGGAAGCTGCCATTGCTGAGATGGGCTACCGCCCCAATGCGATCGCGCGTTCGATGGCACGCGGTCAGACTCACACTCTGGCCTGTATCTCTCCGAATTTGACTGACTACACGTTTGCGAGTGTGATCGAAGGTGCCGAGGTGGAAGCGCGTCAGCATGATTATTTCATCCTTTCGTCTTCTGCATCTGACCCGGAAGCATTCCGCGCACTGGTGGATGAATTGGTGGGACATCGCCGCGTGGACGGGTTGATCGTGATCAACCCATATTCCGATGAACGTTTTGAATATATTCCCAAAGATTTTCCGCTGGTGTTCGTGGGCGCGAGCGCTCATGAAAAAAATGTCTGCTCGGTTTCTTTGGACGATGAAAAAGTGGCATACGAAGCCACACAACATTTAATAACTCTCGGTCATACAAAGATCGCTTTGGTGACTGGTCCGATGGAAGAAGATTGTTCGCGCGACCGCACAGATGGCTACCGCCGCGCCTTGCAGGAAGCGGGAATCGCTTTCGAGGAATCGATGGTGATCGAAGGTGATTGGTCTGCGACTTCTGGACAAAGCGCGCTTCTTTCTTTGATCGAGCAGGGTCGGGTTCCATCAGCAGTTTTCGCCCAGAATGACCGCATGGCCATGGGTGTGCTGCGCGCCGCGCGGGATGCGAATATTAAAGTCCCATCTCAACTGGCAGTCATCGGCGTGGACGATATGCCTTTGTCTTCATACTTTGATCCGCCACTCACCACCATGCAGCAGGACATGCCGCGCATCGGGCAGGAAGCCACCCGCATGTTACTGGAAATTATCAAAAAGAAGAATCCAACCGTGCATGATATGAAATTATCTGCACAGTTGATCGTTCGACGATCCACATCTGAAAAAGGAGGTGATTGAAAACAGCCCATTCTCAAAATTCCCATCAAATCACTTTGTAGACCTATCTTTTTAAATATTTCCAAGGAGAAGAATAAATGAAGAAGAATTTTCTTTTTAAGGTGATTAGCGTTTTGGTAATTGCCTCATTCGCTTTAGCCGCTTGCGGTTCCCCTGCAACCGAAGCACCTGTCGCAACTGAAGCTGCAATGACCGAAGCCCCTGCCACCGAAGCCGCAATGACCGAAGCCCCTGCCATGGAAGATGTTGCCATTCGCTGGCGCACCCGCCCTGACAATCAGGAAGAAATTGATGTTTACAGCCAGATCAGCACTGACCTCGATGGCGAACTTGATGGCATTACCCTTACCTACGAACCCGGTGGTTCAGAAGGCGCCAACTATCAGGATCAATTGAAGGCTGAAATTGCCGCCGGTACCGCCCCCGATGTATTCTGGATCCCCGGAACCGATGTTGCCGATTTCGCAACCCGTGGTTTGATCTTGAATGCCGCCGACCTCGCTGCTGCCACACCTGATTTCAGCGTTGACGATTTCTACGCCGGCCCAATGTTCCACCTCACCTACAATCCCGAGACCGGCGCTGCTGGCGCTGACTCTGGTGCAGTTTGGGGTATTCCTCGTGACGTGTCCACCTTCGCTTTGTATCTGAACATGGACTTGATCAACGAAGCCGGCGCTCCAGATCCTCGTGAACTCGCCGCCAATGGCGAATGGACCTGGGATGCTTTCCTCGATGTTGCCCAGAAGACACGCGCCCTCGGCTCTGACATCTACGGCTACGGCGCGAGCGCCTGGTGGGGTCCTTACGGTGTTTGGTTGAATGCTTCCGGCGGCGGCTTCTTTACCGAAGATCGCTCTGCCTGTGCCCTCAACACTCCTGAGTCCCTCGCTGGTCTCGATTTCCAACGCTCACTCTATCAGGACTATGATGTCGCCACACCTTACGGCGAAGATCCTGAACCCACATTCCGCGCTGGCAAAGTTGCCATGTTCCAGAATGGCCGTTGGGCCACCCCCGGCGTCCGCACTGTGGACTTCGAATGGGATGTCGTTCAATTGCCTGATGGCCCAAGCGGCACCGCTGGTAACTGGTTGTTCTGGGGCGCTTATGCGATCAACGCCAACACCGAACATCCTGAAGAAGCCTGGGCTCTTGCTCAAGCTTTGACCACCGCCCAGACTCAGGGCAAGATCTCTGCTCTCGGCGCAAACATCCCCAGCCGCGTAAGCCAGGAAGCACTCGATTCCTTCCTGACCTTCACACCTCCTGCCAACAATCAAGCCTTCCTGAACGGTATTGCAGCTGATGCAAACCCGACCGCTGAAGGTCCTTTGTGGGCTGGTTCCTGGCCTGAGTTCGACAAGGTCATGGGTCCTGCCATTCAGGGCGTGTTGACTGGCGCAACGACTGTTGAAGACTTCGGCACAACCATCTGCGACGAAGCCAACAAAGTCTTTACCCAATAATTACCCTGCAATAAAAAAGGGACAGGCAGAATTCTGCCTGTCCCTCCCTTGTTTATTATTCACCCTGCGATATCCCCAAGATACAAATTCCGGTTTGTGTTTTCGTGATCCTGTAGTGTCATTGGCCCGCTGATTCAACCCCACAAAGAGGTGAACATGACCACTCATCTGCCAACCGATCCCAGAACAGAATATCTCCTGCGCATCAGCATAGTTTGGCGCGGACTGTTCACCCTGCTCTCCGCAGCAGGCGCAATCTTCCTATGGACAGGCACTCTGTTGCCAGACTCTCCCCTCTGGCAAAAAATTATCATCACCGTTACGCTGGTGGCAGCTTCCATATTAAGCGGGATCGGCGCCGTTCAAATTTCACGCCGCAACCACAGCGGAAGAATGATCTCGCTCGTGGTGGATTATCTTGCGTTTGTGATCTGTGTCGTCGCAGCCTTAACCATCGGCGAGGTCTTCATCGGCATTGATGCACTGGCCGAAACCTTCACCAGCGGACTTCCCTATTTGGGCATCGTGGCTCTTGGTTATTTCCTCGGCGTACTCGATGAATACTTCCCGCAAAAGCAGCAAAATTCTGAAACCAGTTTAAAGGCCGCAAGTCGTTGGGTCATGCTTGGCGGCTTTGCTTTGTTCCTGCTTCAAGTTGGCGCGATCAATGGCATTTTATATTTTCTGGGCAAACTTGCTCAACCCGCCGGTATTGTCAGTGTGGCTGGCGTGATAATTTTTGGCCTCTCCCTGTGGGCAATGGGCAGAGCAGCCACGGCGCAGGCCTTGCACGTCAAGACCAATCACGAACAAATTTTAAACGGCTGGCTTTTCCTCTCGCCAAACCTGCTTGGCTTCCTCATCTTTTTTGCAGGTCCGCTTGTGCTTTCATTTTATTTTTCATTCACCGATTCAGACGCCTTCAACACACCAAACTGGGTCGGCTTCGCAAATTACGCAAAGATCCTTAACGTCCGCTTTGCACTGTTGACATCTCCCGATCAACTGGCACGTGACGTTGTAAACATTAAAGTCTACGACGAAGTTGGACGCTTCATTTTTGGGACCCGCGGGATTCTTTTTGCCGCCGCCGATAAATTTTTCTGGCTGGCGTTACGCAACACACTGACCTTTGTGCTGTTTGCGGTTCCATTGAGCGTGATCCCCGCTTTGATATTATCGAACGTCCTGAACAGCAAATTACCCGGCATGAAGTTCTACCGTGCCATTTATTTCATGCCAAGCATCGCCGCAGTCGTTGGCATCTCACTTGTATGGCAGTGGCTCTACAATGCGACCGTTGGCTATATTAACTATTTCATCACCCTCGGCATAGACTTTTGGAACAACCTCTTCAACCTCGCGATCGTTGATCCGAAAATCCAATGGGTATCCGATGAAAAGACAGCTCTGCTCGCAGTCGTATTAATTGCCGCCTGGCAAACCATGGGATTCAACACCGTGCTCTTTCTGGCGGGCCTGCAAAACATTCCCGGCGAACTGTACGAAGCCGCCACAGTGGACGGCGCAGGCGCATGGGACAAATTCTGGAGCATCACGCTCCCCATGCTCGCCCCAACAACTTTTTATGTCGTGTCCACCACCACCATTCAAGCCATGCAGGTCTTTGAGCAGGTCTTCATTTTGATGAATCCAGCCGAGGGACCGAATAACTCGACCATCACATTGGTACTTTACTTATATCGCAGCGGCTTCCAGAATTTCCAACAGGGCTACGCATCTGCAATTGCGTGGGTCTTATTCATTGTGATCTTCGGTCTGACGTTGATCCAATTCCAACGTCAGCGCAAATCAAGCATTTATGAAAGCTAAACAGGAGCCGTCATGAAAATCCAATCCTATCGCTTTCTGCAATTTCTCAATAAATTCATCACTTATTTTGTGCTGACCTTTTTTGCACTGGTGATGATCTTCCCCTTCGCATACATGCTCACCACCTCCTTCAAGATTCCAGCGGACACGTTCCGCTATCCGCCGCGCATGTTACCGCGCGATCCTGAGACGATCGTCGTAACCGGTTACGATGAACCGCTTCCGCTCTACTTTGTGGATGTGGACGGCACACAGAAGGAATATGCGCTCGCAAAAAGCAATATCAAAGTTGGGACATACGCCCCCGCTGATAATCTCACCTCCACCGTTGAGCGCTATCTAACAGAGGTGAAACCGACTGGCGGAGCGACGAACCAGCAAAAAGTGGAAGTGAACGGAGAGCAGGAAAAACTCTTCGATGTCGAAGTGGACGGTCAGGTCGTCCCGATGATTCTCGTCAGCCAGACAACTGTCGGCGAATTCATTGATCCGCAAAATCCTGAGAACAAGATCTTTCAAAACGTGCGTCTAAGTACACCCGTGGAAACTCTTGGCGGACATCCCGAGAACTACATTGAAGTCATTGAGTTGAACAACATGGCGCGCGCACTGACAAATACCGCACTGGTCACCATCCTCGTGGTACTTGGACAATTGGTCACATCGGTGGTCGGCGGATATGCGTTTGCGCGCTTGAAATTCCCCGGGCGCGATACCGTGTTTGTCTTCTATCTTGGAACGATCATGATTCCCTTCGTCATGCTCATCGTCCCGTTGTATCAATTGATGGTGCTCATCGGCTGGACAGACCGGCTCGCAGCCCTCATCATCCCGTGGATATTCACCGCCTACGGAACCTTCCTCATGCGTCAGCATTTCATCACCTTCCCCAAGGAAATTGAAGAAGCCGCATTGTTGGATGGCGCATCACGCTTGCAAATCCTGACGCAGATTCTCATCCCTGCCAGTGTGCCAGCCTTGGCGACCCAAGCCACATTCACATTTTTATACGCGTGGAATTCATTCATCTGGCCGCTGGTTATCATCAACGTCGGCAATGAAAAGAATCATGTACTCACCCTTGCGCTCAACGTCTTGCGCGGACGTGCATCCGACACACCCAATTTAATTTTGGCAGGCGCGGCGATTGCCATCATTCCGCCCTTGATCGTCTTTATCCTCGGTCAGCGTTTCTTTGTTGAAAGTGTGGCAAGCAGCGGTGTCAAAGGCTAATTGCGAAAGGGCAATATGCAGAATCCCGCGCTTCACAATCCGCAGCTCGAAGGCGGCCCATTCTTTTGGGAAGCGGGACCTGTAGGTGTATTACTCTCCCACGGATACACTGCTACAACTGCTGAAGTACGATTGTTGGCAAAACGCCTGCATGAAAAAGGTTATACCGTTGCCGGTCCACTTTTGGCAGGACACGGGACTCAGTCTGCAGACTTGAATCACGTCAGTTGGCGTGACTGGGTGGCTAGCGCGGAAAAAACGTACGAGCAACTTATAACTCGCTGCAAGCGGATCTTCATCGGTGGACAATCCATGGGCGGGGTGGTTGCTTTGCAGCTTGCCAGTCAACACCCAGAGGCGGCAGGGCTGTTGCTTTATGCCCCAGCCATCAAGTTGACCATGACAACCCTGGATAAAATCAAGTTGTACGCAGGCTCGTTGTTTATGTCAGAAGTGGCGCGCGAATCTTGGATGGATCCGACAAGTGGCAGGGCTACCCGGGCTTACCGCTCAAAGGTGCGCTTCAATTACTGCAAATGCAAGGCGCAGTGCGACAACGCCTGCCGCTGATAAAGCAGCCAGTCATTGTTTTTCAGGGACGCAAAGACACAACTGTAGATGCAACGGCTGGTAATATTATTTTGCAGGGTGTCAATTCAACATATACAGAACATCATTGGATGGAACGATCCTCTCACGCCATCACAATCGATTGCGAACTGGATACGGTCGCAGATTTGACTGTGCGTTTTATGGAAAAGGTATTGCAGTCTCAATAGCAAAATTGTTAGGAATGATATCAAAGGCTGATAAAAGTTTATAATGTAGCACCGCCAGCCCCAAACGGCTGGCGGTTTCAAAAAAAATATAAAAGACAGACTCTGAAGGTTTAAAAAAAGTAGGGTCTTCCAGCAATTATTTTACATTCAAGGAGAAAGTGCATCATGTTACAAAAGAAAGACGGCCGATACGAGGTATATGGCAACCCCATTTCAGAACGCCAAACCCGCGCAGCAGACCAATGGAAGGCCATGCTGGCAAAGAAGTTCAATTACGACCCCAACGAAAAATTCAATCTCACGGTTGAAGACCATCCCTATGATTCAGGTATCTTTGGACTCAAGAACATCGTCCGCGACGGAAATGGAAAACCACTAGACAAAAAGAACGGCGTCATCGTCAGCACCATCCGCATGGGATTTGGTCATTACCGCATCGCCATGGCGGGTGTCTCTGCCGCGAAGGCAATGGGCTTCACTCCGTACTGGCTTGACCTGCTCGGCATCCCCGGCATCAGCACAGACGTGATCAACTGGTGCAATACCAACTACAGCAAATATTCGCGCATCTCACAGCGTTATCCGTGGTTCGATAAATACGTGTGGGAATCTCTCACCACGGGCGAACCAACTCTCCCCGGGTTGGACGCGCTCTTCAATTACATGACCAGCACCTGGCCGTGGCGCTTCCTCAAGACCGAAGTCAAAGATTACAAGATGAGCGAATTGTTCAATAATCTTTACGGCGCGCTTCCATCTGATATGCCCACGCTCACCTCGCACATGTGGACAGCGATGGGCGCTGTCGCGGGCGGCATGACCAACGTGGTCGATATGATGTTCGATAACTGGCCGATGGCTTTCCAACTTACCGAAGGTGCCAAGCACGCGGTTCAATCTCCGTCAGGCTATTATGGCTTCCGTGCCATGCGTGGATTCGACGATAAAGGCAAAGTCCTCAAGCCCGTTCCGCAGGACGCGCTCTTCTTCACCGGCCATCACGTTGACCATGAACTCGTTGAGAACATCGAAGTTGATTGCGCTGACCGCGTCACACGTATGAATGCAAAAGAGCCGCGCCGCTTCCTCGTCACCATGGGCGGCGCAGGCGCGCAGCGCGAACTCTTCAAAGCCATCATCGAGCACGCCATCCCGATGATCGAAAAAGACCAGATCGCGCTCTTCATCAACCTCGGCGATCACAAAGACAATTGGGTTTGGTTGCAGGAACAACTTGCTCAACACAAAGACCTGATCAACACCCACTTCACCTGGGAAGACACCAAAGAATTCACAGACAGCATCCGCAAGAAGCCCGCGCACGGCCTGCACATCTTCCTGCACGACAACACCTTCCACGCGGTCTACGCCACCAACTATCTCATGCGCGTCATGGACGTGATGATCACCAAACCCAGCGAACTCGCTTTCTATCCCGTCCCCAAAATTTTCAACGCCCGCGTCGGCGGACATGAAATGTGGGGCGCGATCCGCGGCGCAGAGATCGGCGACAGCACCGTCGAAACCCGCACCATCCCGCAAACCCTGCAAGCCATCGACCTGCTCACCGAAGCCGATGACCTGCTCGCCATGTTCTGCGATTGCATCGTCAAGAACAAAAGCATCGGCATCTACGACGGCGCGTACAAGAGCGTCGAACTCGCCACGGGCAAGAAATTCACCAGATAACCCCGACCGCAATTAATAGACGGTGGACAATAAAATATTTTCCACCGTCCATTAATTTAACGCCCCGTTATTTCCCCACAGATGCGCGAGCGTAATACTTCCTTTCTTTATTCATATCTAAAACTGCGCCGGAATAAACTTACGAAAGCAGTACAATTGCTCCATCCCAACACAATTGGAATCGGAGTTTTCTAATGGACATCACTTTCCCTGATTCATATCACGACTCCCGCGCACGCTTCATTCGTGACGTGGAATTGATTCGCGCCAAATGGCCTGAGACTACGCTGGAAACGCATCCCCTAAAAGCATCGCCCGATGTCAGCATTGACTATGCCTGGGCACAGCCGCGCAAAAAAGAGAATCTGATCGTCATCTCTACCGCGCTGCATGGCATCGAAGGTTATGTCGGTTCGGTCATGCTCAAAATTTTCATGGACGAATTCGCGCCGCTTCTTGATCATGAAAATACCGGCTTGCTGCTGATCCATACCATTAATCCGCTGGGCATGAAAAATCGCCGGCGCTACAACGAAAACAACGTGGACTTAAACCGCAATTTCGTTTGGGATGAAACATTCAGCCCCGAAACAAATCCTGATTACGAGCCGTTGATTCCGCTTTTGAATCCGGCGCGGCCGATCGGTTTTCTGCCGGCCAGTGAGGCGGCATTTATCTCACGCCTGATCGCACGCATTATCAAGCTGGGAATTTTACGCATTCGCCAAGGCATGTTAAGCGGACAGTACCGTCACGCGCGCGGTGTGCAATTTGGCGGGCAGGCCACACAAGAAAGCACATCCCTCGTGCGCGGACTCTTCGAGCAGGCATTATCAGAGTATGATCAGGTCATTCATTTGGACATGCACACGGGGTACGGTCCGCGCTATCAGATGAGTTTTGTTAACTCGCAGCGGGAACAGGCGTCGGCGGAGGAATTGAAGCGGCGGTTTAATTATCCCCTGATCGTTTCAGCCAATCCATCCGAGTTTTATACTGTGACAGGCGATATTACAGAATATTTTTATCAACTGCGCGACGAAAAATATCCATCCAAAAAAATATTTGCAACCTGTTTTGAGTTCGGCACCTTTGGCGATTCACTCCTTGCGCAGATCCGCAGTATGCGCATTACAATTTTGGAAAATCGCCTGCACCAACACGGCGCAAAGTCAGATGCGATCAAAGAGTCAGTCAAAAAGGAATATGGCGAGTTGTTCTTTCCAGCCGAAATCAAATGGCGCGAAAAAGCATTGCAGGATTGCAGGCAGGCCATGAGCGGAGTTTTCAAAGATTTCAAGTTGATTTAGCAACCATCGCTGGTTTCAAACGTAAGATAATATGGAGGCAAACATGCCAGAAAATTTTCGAACTGAAGAATTCAAAGTGGAAGGTGAAAAAATACTCGGCAAGATCAAAGAGTTGATTCACGAAGGAAATATCCGCAAGGTAATCATCAAAGATAAAGATGGTAAAACACTGATGGAAATCCCGATGACCTTTAGCGTGGTGGGCGTACTCATCGCACCGCAGCTCGCTGCCATCGGCGCCATTGCCGCATTGTTAACCGAGGCAACCATCGTTGTTGAAAAAGCAGAGTAGACATGAACGTTTTTAAGTTTGTGTTTTGGGCGGCGATCATCGCGGAAATGGTGATCCGCGCACCGATCAGCAAACAACAACGCAAGGAAACCAAATCTGAGCAGCGAGTAAGCACACAGGAAAAAGTTATGCTGGGTTTGTTATTTCTTGGCATGTTCTTCCTGCCCCTGTTCTATTCCGCAACAAACTGGCTGGACTTTGCAAATTATTCGCTGCCAGTTTGGGCAGGCTGGCTGGGTGTGTTATTAATGGGATTGGCCTTGCTGGTTTTCTGGCGCTCGCATAAAGACCTGGGATTAAACTGGTCGCCTACACTTGAGATCCGCACCGAGCACAAACTCATCACGAGCGGCATCTTCGGTTACATCCGTCACCCGATGTATGCATCACAGTGGATCTGGGTCATCGCCCAGCCTTTGCTTCTGCAAAACTGGATCGCAGGGTTCGCCAACCTGCTGGTGTTCATCTTTTTCTACGCCATGCGCGTCCGCGCGGAGGAACAAATGATGCTGGATACATTTGGAGATGAATACCGCGAATATATGAAGAAGACGGGTGCTGTATTTCCAAAAGGAAGATAATTCAATGAACCGCGACTTTCAAATCGCCAACAAAATCTCGCGCGAGAAAATGAGCGCGCTCATTGAAAGCATGAGTGACGATCAGCTTGGCTCTGTCCACCGTGGCTGGTTGGACAATTGCATCCACACTCGCCCACATTGCCTTTTGGGACAATCGCATTTTGTATCTACTGAATCACTGGAAGGAAAACGGAATCGCGCCCTCACCCTACGATGTGGACGCGATCAACGAAGCACAGAAACCGTTTTTGCTGGCGTTATCCCCGCGTGTTGCCGCCACACTGGCCCTGCAATCCGCCGAAGCCATAGACACTGCAATCGAAAAGACAACTGATGAATATGTTGAAAAGATATTGGCAGCAAAAGTGCAATTCAAGTTTGAGAGGCATGTCCATCGGGAATATCATTTCAAAGAAATTGAAGAAGCGTTGAGAAAATAAAGGAGATAACGCGAATGGCGTAGGTGAAGTCGATCGGCCATGAGTGGTTATAAAAAATGCCCACAAATAAGGCGATCTTCTATTCTTTACCGTCGTACGAATTTCACAATACTTAGAAGGACGCTGAAAAAGGTTTTGTACAGTAGAGAAATTTAATATTACTTCCTCACTCACACCCAATCCCGCCCCATTTGGCAGGGACATTTTTGCGCCGTCGTATTTTAGCCCCGTGTACGGATCGTTCTTGATCAACAGCGGACCATCCAGATCGGCATAGTCACACAGCGGAGCGAGGTGCGCGGCAGCAGTCACACCCACCGACGACTCGACCATGCAACTTAACATGATCTGCATGTCATGCGCCCGCGCCGTGTGGATCATCCGCAGGGCTTCGCGAATCCCCTCACTTTTCATGGTCTTCACCACCACGCCGTCAATCGCACCGGCAAGTTTGGCAACATCATGTGAGTTCTTCGCGGTCTCATCAGCAAAGATCGGCGTCTTGATCTTCTGTGCTTTCAGTTTTTCCTTGAGCCAGAAATATCCTTCCACATCGTCCACAGCCAGCGGCTGCTCGATAAATTCAACTTCATAGTCAGCCAAACGTGGAATGATCTGCAAAGCCTGTTCACGACTCCAGCCTGCATTCGCATCCACGCGCAGTTTGGCGTTTGTAGATTTGCGAATTGCCGCGACCATTTCCTCGTCGCGTTCACTTCCCAATTTGATCTTAAGTACTGGGTGACCCGAAGCCTTGGCCTGTTCGGCCATGACCGCAGGCTCGTCCATGCCGATCGTGAAGGAGGTCAACGGCAGGTTGTTTGGATTCAAGCCGAATAATTTATATAAAGGCTGACCCAGTTTCTTGCCCCACAGATCATGCAGTGCTTCATCAATGGCAGAACGCGCGGCACGTGAACCGGCAGGCCGGCGCGCAAGGATATTGTCCATATCAAACAGGTCGTCGCCCAGATCAGGCACAGATTTAAGATAGGCAATAATTCCATCCTGCGTCTCGCCGTAATACGGCACAGCCGCCGCCTCGCCTACGCCATCATCCAAATAGACAAGCACATTAAAGCGCTGGTCACTCGCACCATGCGCCACGCGGAAAGTAGTTCTCAGGTCAAGTGTGCTCGGTTCCCAAGTTAAGTTTTTTTTTTTTTTAGTTTTTGTTTTTTTAGTTTTAAGTTTTTAGTTTTAGTTTTTAGTTTTTAGTTTTCAACCAACAACATAAATTATTTTTCACTTCTCACTTTTTACTTTCATCCTTCATCCCTCATCCTTATCTTTATCCCTCCCCCCGTCTTTCCATAAAATCCAAAACTTTCGCCAGCCACTCATCGCGGCGGTCCTTATGAACATTGTGTTCCGTCTTTTCGGGAATCCACATTTCAGCATTGGGAATATTCTCTGCGATATATTGTCCATGCCTGTCTGGAGCATTGACCGTGTCTTCTGCGCCCATGATAACCAGCACAGGCTTTGTCACCTGCGCAAGATCAGCGGGCGTGTAATTTGGCTCGGAGATAATTTCCTTCATTGTCATTTGAAGCAGATCGCGCCAGTAGTCCTGTCCATTCACTTCACCGTGCAGCATGATCATCTCATTCATCCACTCGGGCACTTCGTTCTTCACACGTTCCGGGTCAAAGACCACAGGTTCGCGCTCGATCAAGTATTGAGTCACGAACGCATTCGCAGCCTGTGGAATACAAGTCTGAATCACATCCGGGTGCTCCATCAAGGTCACCAGCGCCACATTCCCGCCATTGCTATGGCCAATGACATGCGCGCGCTCATATCCCAGCGCGCGGATAAACGCCGCAGTATCATTGGCAAGCTCTTTAAATGAATAGGTCATATTGGGATTGTTCGAGTGACCATGTCCACGGCAATCGGGCACAAGCACCTTATAGTGTTTGGCCAACTCCGGGGCGATGTCGCCCCAATCTGTCGGGCCGTCAATTGTCGAACCGTGGATCAGCAAAACGGGCGCACGATCCGGTTTGTCATCCCCAAAGGTTTCGTAAAAAATATTCGCATTGTTTATGGTTATATTTGGCATAGCGCAATCTTAACACAAATCGTGTAAAATCAATCCATGAGCACACCCATCCAAAATAAATTAAATGAACTTGCATCGCAATGCGATAATCGCACCTCTGTTTTCGAAGTGGAAGTGACCGCACTAAAAGGCTCGACACTTACTTTATGCGGACGTGTCTACGATCAGTCTCAGGTGGATGAACTGCACCGCATCTTTCCCGACCTGCATCTTGATACTGCTTCGATCCACATTCTCAACCGTGGAGATTCCCCCCGTCTGCGTGTGGCGACGAATTTAACCGGCTTGTACGAAAAGCCAACCTTCGGTATGCCGCTCTCCAGCGAATTATATTTTGGCACCGAGTTGGATATATTGGAAGAAAAGGGGCGCTGGGTATTGACCCGTCAAGCAGACGGATATCTGGGCTGGGCTTACAAGCCGTATCTTTCAAGTGACACAGGCAGCGCGGCCACCCACCTTGTCATTGCACCAGTGATCGAAGTGCGCGCAGAACCTGATCTCAACAGCGAAGTCATCACCCGTGTAATGAGCGGAACGGGCATCGTCCTGCACGAAACGCGCGGCGAGTGGACTCAGATCATCGCCAACAAAACCGGCTGGGTTCCATCTTCAGCCTTGCGTGCTGTGACGGAGATTCCGCAAACGCTCGAAACGCGCCGCGCAAGCATGGTACAGGATGCAATGCGGATGATCGGCATTCCTTATCTTTGGGGCGGCACAAGCGGCAACGGCATTGACTGTTCAGGCTTTGCCCGTCTGCTGCATCACTGGAACGGAGTCGAAATTCCACGCGATGCAGATATGCAATCTGCGGCGGCGAAACGTGTGGAACCGCCCTTCGAGATCGGCGATCTGCTCTTCTTCGGTGAAGGAGACAGCAACCGCCATGTGACTCATGTGGGCACGAGTCTCGGCGGCTGGAAGATGATCCACTCTTCACGCGGACAGAATGGCGTTTATATTGATGATGTGCAAAAGAAGGAATCTTTGCTTGAGATCTTCATGCACGCGGGGACCTTCCTGCGATAACCATGAAATCATTTCGCAAAGAACTTTGGTTCCACCTCCCCACCCGCCGCGGATTTGTAAATATCACTCCGCAGATTGAAGCCTGTTTGCAGGAAAGCGGCATTCAAGAAGAGTTTTGTCTTGTGAATGCAAGTCCGGCACAATTCCAGACTTCGTAGCGATAGGCAGTTTTCTAACCTCACCAGAAATTTTTCCAGCCAAACTATTAATTGTGAAGCATCCTTGGGTAATTTCAATTCGAATTTTTAGCAATTCGAGATTGCGACGCTTCGTCTGAAAGTCAGCATTTTCTTTCCCAACAAAAACATCCTGAGCAAATTCAATCAAATCCTGAATTGTGCTATCCGTTAAACGCGTAATGCTCAACTCATCTTGCAAAGTTACTCGGCGCTGGCATAAGGCATCATATCTCATATTAACTTCGTTCATATTCTGCTCAAGACTTTTTGCCACTAACCCAGCGGCACATTGCCGATTGAGGCAGGGCAGCCACCAC
This sequence comes from Candidatus Villigracilis proximus, assembly GCF_016717045.1. Lineage (NCBI taxonomy): Bacteria > Bacillati > Chloroflexota > Anaerolineae > Anaerolineales > Candidatus Villigracilaceae > Candidatus Villigracilis > Candidatus Villigracilis proximus. The sequence goes on from NZ_JADJUO010000002.1 coordinate 79,912, forward strand.
GCCAGGACTACGAATACCAACGAAATGGCACAGCCAATATTTTTATGGCGGTTGAACCTTTGATTGGCAAACGCAAAACTTTCGTAACCGATCAACGCACCAAGCAGGATTTTGCAGAGTTATTACGTTACCTATCTGACGATGAATATCCTGATGTAGAAAAGATTGTATTGGTCACGGATAATCTCAACACGCATTCGCCTGCTTGTCTGTATGAACGTTTTGAGCCCGCTGAAGCCAGACGCTTAGCGCAAAGATTTGAATGGCATTACATGCGAGAACATGGTTCTTGGTTGAGCATGGCTGAAATTGAATTGAGCATCCTCAGCCGTCAGTGTACAAATCGCAGGATCGCCAACAAGAAAACCCTCACTGCTGAGGTCGCTGCCTGGGAGAAAGACCGTAACAATTTCAAGGTGCAGATCAATTGGCAATTCAAACCTGATAATGCTCGCATTAAACTTAAGCGGCTTTATCCTGTTACTGTTATAAAATAATCAAGTTAGTCGAACACTAGTCTTGAGTCGGTGACCCCGCAAAAATTGGTAATCAACCCGTGGTAGTGACTGGCTCCCTTCAGATTGAATTGCTCATTGTAGAACAAAGCCCTATTGGGCACGCGTCAACCCAAAACCTTCAGTTCATACCCCTGCCCCATTGGGACAATGTTATCCGCCTACACAATCTGCCTCAATGACAATACTTATCTTAACCAGTTCACCCAAGCTGATACGATTGGCGTTGACCTACACTAACCCTTATAAAAACTTTTCCTCCACTTGCCTTACACGAAAAGCACGTCCGATTGTGTGTATCCCTGCCCATGTGGATATTTTTCTGACCCACAAAAGCCCTGTACGTGTGCTCCTGCTGTCGTTACCAGATATCAAAAACGGATTTCCGGTCCCCTACTCGACCGTATTGACATCCATATCGAAGTTCCGCGAGTGGATTATGAAAAACTTAGTAGTAATCGAGTTGGGGAAACGAGCGAATCAATTCGTCAAAGAGTACAAGCTGCGCGAGATATTCAAAACAAACGCTTTTCAAATGGGGAAGCAAAGACATCATTGCAACGCAGATATGCGCGTCAGGAGGTAAGGCAATTTTTTCAGTTGCAGGCCGAAGGTCAGAGTTTGATGCGCTCGGCGATGAGTCAACTGAACTTATCCGCACGTGCCTATCATCGCATCCTCAAACTATCCCGTACGATTGCAGACTTAGCAGGGAGTGAAGAAATACAGTCCGCGCATTTAGCGGAGGCACTGCAATATCGACCGAAGATCATGATGTAAACAGTAGCAATTCCCACACTACCTATGGTGGCTTCAAAATATAAATCGTCAACAGTTTAACAACAATACATATTAATCCAAGAATACTTGCAGCAAATCAAAACTGCTCTCTATTATTCATTCAGGTCTCTAGAAATTAAAACAGCAGAAGGTGGAGGCAGTCAACTGCCTCCACCTTCTGCTGTTAAGACCTACTCGTATCGAAATCTCATTACGCCAATTGAAAAGAAAATCACCACAAACCCAAGCAAGACTCCTGCTGCGGGAAGGATATCAATCAATCCGCCGCCGCGCAGGACAAGTGTAAGCAATCCTTGCATCGCCCAGGTGGTAGGTAGGATCTTGACAATGGTTTGTACAACAGCGGGAAATAACTCCAGCGGATACCAACAGCCGCCCATGAGAGCCATGATCATGCCCATCATGATACTTAGTCCGCTGGCTTGACCTTCGGTTTTGACGAAGGTTCCCATTGTGGTCCCAATTGCGCCTGCTGCCAATGCCGCTGCGGTCAAAATGACGAACAGCGCCAATGGGTCACGTCCCCAACTTAATTTCATAGCGAAGATGCCAAACTTGATTAGCAAGGACATTTGAATCAGCGCCATCAAAACCTGACCTGCAATGGTTCCCAAAAGGAAGGTAGCTTTGCTGGTTGGAGTTGTCAAAACGCGGCGTAAGGTTCCCTGCTGTCTTTCGTATGCAAACAAAGCCGAGATGCCAAACAGCGGAATGAATACCCGCGTGCCACCAGCCCCTGCAACAGGATAGAAAATCATCCAACGAAAATCCAAGTGGCAGGCTTCCGCTGATGCAAACCCGTTCGGCATGATCCGCCTGCGTCCAAACATCGCGCAAAAAGTTTTGGCATTCGTCTGCGCACACGCCTGCGCCGCGCTCGTTGATTACAGTTGCGTCTTTATCATTTTCCACCAAAATGACACAGGTACGGGTTTCGCTTTTCATCCGTGTCCAATACGCGGACAGCCCTTCGCGCTCCGCCAATTCTGCCAGCAGGTTTCCCGTGTGACCGCCGAGCAATCCCATGCAGAAAGGCGAGCCGCCCAACGCATAAATCGTCCGCGCCACGTTGAGACCTTTGCCGCCCGCCGCCATCAAGGTTTTTTGGGCGCGGTGGACTTCTCCCACACGCAGCGCGTCCACAAGCAGGGTGCGGTCAATGGCGGGGTTGGACGTAACGCATAGAATCATAAAAACTTCAGCGCTTCTTCGAGCGTCGGTTGCGCCGCCGTGCCGCCTGCCGCCTGCGTGGAGAGCGCCCCGCACACGCACGCCAACCGCAGCGACTTTTCCAATCCCCAATCGTTCAAGTAGCCATAGATAAAGCCCGCGTCGAACGTATCGCCTGCGCCAACCGTGTCAACAACTTTTACTGGAATACTACTCATTTGGATTTTCTGACTCTGAGAGATTCCCAACGCCCCAGCCTTTCCCAACTTAATCGCCGCCGCCTCCACCTTGAGCCTGTTCGCAGCTTCGTCGGCATTTTCCGCCGCTGTGAGCGACGTCGCTTCGGCTTCGTTGGGCAGGAAGACATTCGTCACGGCGAGCAGGTCATCGAAGCCGCGCCAATGCTCGGATGGGTCGTAATTGGTGTCAAGTGAAGTGGTCAGCCCAAGTGAACGGGCGCGTTTGAACAATGCGAGCAAATCGGGTTGGAGTTTGGTTTGCAGGAAGTAACTCGCCACATGCAAATGACGCGTTTGCGCCAACAAAATATCAGAGACGTCCGTTGCCTGTAGTTCAGCGATCAAGCCGAGGTGAGTCAGAATCGCGCGGTCTCCCTGAGAGTAGTCGAAGGGCTGATTCAGAATCACGCTCAAGCCCGTCGATTCTGTTTGAGAGACGATGACATTCCCAATATCCACGCCGCGTTTTTGCATTGCATCCAGCATGAAGCGCCCGGAAGACGTCATCACCGCATTTGCCGATGAATGCAACTTTCAGCCCCAGCCGTGCCACGCCGCATGCAAAGATGACGGAGGATGAACCGATGGCAAGGGTTGCTGAATCAACCAGTTTTTCAACCTGTCCAAATTCAGGCGTGACGTTGCCAGAGAGGATGAGGTCGGGATTGATTTCGCCAGCGACGAGGATGTCGAAAGGTTTCATAGTCGGGTGGTCAAGTAGTCGAAAGTCAAAGGTCGAATGTCAGTAGGTTTTGTGCCAATCGAACGGCGCGTCTGCCGAGTAGAAATCGGTGTAGGGTTTGGCGAGGGCATTGCAAAGGGAGGTGAGACGGGTGAGACGCTCAATTGCAGTTGCACGTAAGAATGTGTTGCGTGTTTCATGATTCATCGTCACGGCTTCCTTCCACACTGCGCGTCCAACTGCGATTCCGCTGGCGCCCGCGTTGCAGGCAACGACGACTTGTTGCAGGAAGGTTTCGTACTCCACTGCGGCGGAGAGCAAAATCCACGGGATGTCGGTGACGGATGAGATTTCTTCGCAGGCTTCGCGCCACAGGGCTTGGTTGGTCTCTGCGATGTCGAGCGGAAATTCCGCTTTGAGCACATCCGCGCCGAAGGGGACTAGTCGTTTGGCGCTTTCCACCACCACATATCTTTTTTCTTCGGAGGAAAGTTTTTGGTCTGTAAGCGAATACGAGAGCGGCTCGAGCATGAAAGCGAGGTCATGCGTTTTACATTCTTCCGCGATGTGCGCTGTGAAGTCTTCGGTCTCTTGTGCGGTGGGCGAATCGGGATGGTAGTAGACAAGCAGTTTGATGGCAGACGCGCCCATGCGTTTTGCTTTTTCCACGCTCCAGCCTGGGATGATTTGGGCCTTGCGGGCGGTGGAATCGCCGCCATAGCCCGTGGATTCAACTGCCACCACCAAGCCGACATGGTTGGGGACGACGCCTGCCGCAACGGCTTGGGCGGCGGAGACTTCCGGGTCGAGCAGAACCGCCGTCCCGTAGGAGGCGAGCGCGGAAGTCACGTCCAGTTTGAAGCGGCTTAGTTCAGCGTCATCCACAAAGGCGGGGTTGGCTTTGCGAAGATTCTGGCGATGGTCGAGGGCGAGCGCGGTGAAGGTTCCGCGAGAGGAAGCGATTTGTTGAAGTCCGCGTAGTTTTCCGATGGTGATGGGTTTCATGTTGAAGGTTCCAGGGTTCAGGTCTTAACAAAATTGCGGCAAATATTTTCGATTGGTTTCGAGCATATCGTCCAATACTTTTTCCGCGTTTGGCAGAGCGGGTCCCAGCGGATGGACGAGCAAGGCTTGGTAGGCGGTGTTGCGGTCGCCTGTAACGGCGGCTTGGGCAGTGAGAATCTCATAGGATTTGACCGCCGCCAGCAGACCAAAGGCAAAGGGCGGAAGCGGCGCGGCAGGGATGGGCGTGATTCCACTGCGGCGGACGGTGGCGGGGAGTTCCAACACCCAACTCGGATCCCATTCTTTGATTGCGCCGTTGTTGCGGACGTTGACTACATGCGTCTCGCCCAAATCGTTGAAATGGGACGCCAGCAATTGCGTGGCAACAGTGGAGTAATACGCGCCGCCGCGTTTCATCAAATCGGCGGGCGGCTCCGTCAGGGATGGGTCGGCGTATTGATGCAGGAGTTCGGCTTCCACTTGCATTACTTCTTCGGCGCGGGATGGCGGATATTTTTTTTGCTCCGCAAGTTTCTTTTCGGTGTGATAGAAATATTGCAGGTAGTAATTGGGAATCATGCGTGTACTGGCGATGAGCGCCGACTCCCATTCGGGATGTTCCTCTTGAGCGGCGTCTTGCAAGTAGGATTCCAAAACTTGTGCCCAGACATCTTCCCCGTCCAGCGTGAGACCGTAATGCCAGGTGAGATGATTCAAGCCGAGCGTTTTGAGTTCCACACGGGCGGGGTCAATGGGTTCGGGGGAATTGTTTTGCAGGAGTTCCAGAAAAGACATCTTTGCATTGTAGGGAGCGTTGCACACGCCCACGCTTTGCACGTCGGGCGCGTAGCGGTTGAGCGCTTCAGTGACCAGCCCCGATGGGTTGGTGAAGTTGACCAGCAACGCGCCCGCTGCCGTTTCGCGGATGTCTTTGGCAATGTCAAGCATGACGGGGATGGTTCTCAGCGCCTTCGCCATGCCGCCAATGCCTGTGGTTTCCTGCCCGATCAACCCATGACGCAAACCGAGATATTCATCTTCGCGGCGGGCTTGCATTTGTCCCACGCGGAACTGGGTGCAAACGTAGGATGCGCCCGCAATCGCTTCACGTTGGTTGGTGGATAAGACGATTTTGAACGGCGCGCCTTTTGCCTGTACCATGCGCTGGGCAAAGCCGCCCACGACGTCCAGCCGTTCCTTGTCAATATCCATCAGCCAGAGTTCACTGGCGGGAAGTTGCGCGGTGCGGGCTAGAAAGCCGTTGATGAGTTCGGGGGTGTACGTCGAGCCGCCGCCGATGACGGTGATTTTCATATTGATTCTCCTGCTTTTCAACCACAAAGGGTCACGAAGGGTCACAAAGTTTTTTTTCCTTCGTGACCCTTTGTCTCCTTTGTGGTGATTGTTTTTTACGCCAATTCCACCACTGCCGTGAGATTCTCTGGCAGGTCTGGATTCAAGCCCTTTGCCACGGAGCGCTCGAAGGCGATGAGTTGCCCCACAGGCAGATACAGCGGACTGCGGGTGATTTCGCTCAAGCCTGAAGCCAGTTCCACATCCGCGCTTGATTCGGCGATGGAGAGAGTCCGCCCGCCGAGTAAACGCATATCCTTCAGCACGGCTTCTTCCTGTTCGCGCTGCGCGTCCGAGAGCAGACCCATCACCAACGCAGATGGGGTAATCATGGACTTGGGTCCATGCCGATACTCCAGAAAATGGAAGGGTTCGCTGTGGGTCAGCGTCATCTCCTTCATCTTCAGGTTCACTTCGCAAGCCAGCCCGTAGCGCAAGCCAGAGCCGAGAAAATAAAAGCGGTCAAGCGAGAGGTCAGTGCCGAGTTCTTGCGCCAGCGGTTCGTAACGGGTAAGCAGTTTCTCTGCCAACGCGGGCAGGGATTGCAGTTCCCGCCACAGGTCATCGCGCCCACTGGCAAAGACGGCGAGAGTCAGCGTGGCAAGGTAGAGCGTGGAAAAAGCGCGGGTCTGAGCGACGGAAGTTTCCTGTCCCGCCGTGACCAGCAGGTTGAAATCGCCAACAGTGGGCAGTTCCGCTTCGGGGTAGCAGGAGACGGTGGCGGTTTTGCCGCCGAAGGCGCGGGTGGCGCGGACGGTCTCGGTGGTGGTTCCCGAACGACTGACGGAAATCAGCAGCGGACGGGACGAGGCGGGAATCAACGCGGGGTTGAGCCAGGTCTCGGAGCCAGGCAGGGCGCGGGCGGGGAGTTTCGTCAACTCCTGCCAGACCGCCGCAGCGGCGAGCGGCATGTAATACATCGAGCCGCAGCCCGTAAGAATGATTGAGTCAAAATTCCCTGTGCCGAAAAACTCCAGCCATTCGTCTTTGCGCCGCGTCAGCATGTCGAGCGTCCCCGCCCATGCCTGCGGCTGTGATTTGATTTCGTTGTAGGTGTGATAGTTTGTTGGTTTCATGGTTGATTAGTCTCGTAGTTGGTTAGTCTTCTGGTTCACTGAACACTGATTACTTGTCATTGTCGAGCCACGAATGCCTGCGGTTCTTCTTTCTGTTTCCACCCCGCACGGATTCGGTTGAGCGTCTCGCCCCAGGGTTTGATTCCGCTCAGGGCGTCGGCGGCTTCCACGGAGCAGGCACCAACTGCCAGCGCGGCTTGAAGCGTCTTGGCGGGGGACATATCCCGCAAAAAGGCGGAGAGAAATCCCGCAATGGTGGCGTCGCCTGAACCTGTCGTCCCCGCCACATCCACTTGATAGCAGGGCTGCCAGGCTTCGTAATTGCTCCAGGCGGTGAAGTACGTCGGGCGGACTTTGCCCAAGCCTTGCAACACTTCAGCAGACCCAACGCGCAAATACAAGCCGCGCTCACCCAGTTTGATAACGATAATCTTCGCGCCCAGCACCAACAATCATCACTGACTTCATGCAGAAGTTCTGGCGAGAGCGGCGCCTGCGAATCTTTGCCGAGCATATAGAGAATTTCATCGAGACTCGGCAGGAAGATGTCCACCTGCGGGAGCGTGGCTTGCAGGATGGCTTTCCAGTTTGCGCGTCCCGCCGCTGAGTTGGGATCGGGCAGCGCCATATCGAGCGACGTGGTTAGCCCTAACGTTTTGACGCGGCGAAAGAGTTTCGCCAGTTCTGCGCCGTTGTCCGCAAACATGCGTGCCATGAGCGGTGGATACCCAAAGTGAAAAAGACGCACATTTTGAATATCTTCATCGCGCACGTCGGCGGCAGTGAAATCATCGTTCGAGCCTGGGTGATGAAGAATACAGCGGTCAACCCCAGGCGGGCTGATGATGATGGAATAGGAGGTGCTGGTTTCGGCGGACGCGCTGATCCCATCCACAAGCGCGGGAGCGTGGTCGGCAATCATCTGTTTGACCGTGCGCCCAAGTGGGTCAGCGCCGACTTTGGCAAGCAGGCGCGTGTCAATCCCCAGCCGATGAAGCGCCAGCCCCGTGTTCGAGACCGTCCCGCCCGTCGAGACCTGCGCCGCGCCGATGTCCACCAGTTTGCCTGGCTGGAGAATGGCGTTGAACGCCCCGTCCGTATGGCGCAAGGCTGGGGATGATGTCGAGGCAGATGTGTCCTGCAATGATGGCGTCTGGCATAGTGGTTCCTTATAAAGAAAGCTTATTCTCGAATTCAATCACCTGCCCGTCGAGACGCAAAACGCCGCGCACACGGTTGGGTAGATGAATTTCGCAATGCCAACCGTCTGTCTCACGGCGGAAGGCAACGCGGGTTTCGCCTTGCGGGTGGATGAGAACGCCTTCGGCGCGGGTCAAATCGCCGAGGTGTGGGGTGATTTCTACGCGGGCGAATTCTGGCTCAAGCGGACGAATGCCCAGAACAGTGGCAAAATAGTGATAGAGCGGGTGAGAACTCCAGGCGTGGCAGTCAGAACGACTCGGCTCAAGCCCTTCAAGCGGGGTCTTTAGCCCGATTTCCACCATCTCGGTGTGCCAACGGCGCAGTTGAACGTGAATCAGGTCATCCAGGTTGAGCAGGCGGTAGGCTTCGAGCAGGTAATGTAAAAAGAAATAACTGGCTCGGTGTAATTTCGCGTGGCGCAACCCGCTTGCGATGCGGGTGAGTTGCTCTGGCGGCAGATGACGGCTGAGGATGGCAAATGTCTGCGGATGTTCCGAATAGGATGTATGGGCGAGGTCATCGGAAAAAAGTCCGCTGGCTTCATCCCAAAAAGCGGATTGCCCCGCCCGCGCCAATTCTGCGCCCCAGCGCGTGTAATGCACGGCGAATTCTTTTTCTCCGAGGTGGGCTTCGAGCTCTGCCGCCATGTTTAAGGCGTAGACCAATTGCCAGTGGAGCGTGGCGCTCACGCCAGTGATGGCGTTGGGCGGAATGCCGCCTTCGTTGCCCCAACTGTCTGTCCAATCCATGAAGTTCCAGCCTTCGGGGGCGTGGAGTAAACCGTCTGCGCTAACATGGCGGCGAAAGGCTTCCAGCGTGGATCGCATTCCAGAGAGCAGAGTCCGCACCAAGTTAGGGTTGACGCGCCAGTGGGCGTAGTCCCAGAGCATTCCAATCCAATATAGGGAGAAGGGGGCAATAATCGCGGGGTAGCGGCTGGGATATTCTGCCTGTAGGAAACCATCGGGCTGGCGCGAAGCGTCCAACAGGCGCAGGGCTTTGCGAGTCAGGCGGTCATCATGCGTCATCACGGCATGGCAAAGGGATTGCAAGCGCGTGTCCCCGATGAATTGCGATTCTTCGTAATAGGGGCAGTCAAAAAATATTTCGCCAGCGTTCATCTGCAAGCCGCGAATCAGGAGCGGCAGGGCGGAAGTCAGGCGCGGGTCGTCGCAGTCGAAGCGGCTTGTCATTTCCAGCGGGTAGCGGGATTCTTCCAAAGTCAGTTTGTGCAGGGTGACAGGTTTATCAGCGGCGGCGATGACCAATTCAACGTACCGCCCTGCCTGCCACCAGAGCGGAGCATGGCGGGCGTTGGCTTTGCCATCCAGCAAAAATTCATCCGCCACCGTCAGTAGAAATTTTCCTGCCAGTTCGTCACGATGACCTTTGGCGTGGTTTTCCCAATCGGGAGTCAGGCGCGGCGACTCTGCCCACCCAAGTCGGATGAGAGTCCCTTGCCCGCCAGAGACGGTCAGTTCGGGGTAGGCGGTGAGATAATTTTGCAAGTCAAAAATAACGCGGCGGATGGCATGCGGCGGAAGGGTGATTTCGGTTTTGCCCGCCGCAAAGGCGGACCAGTTTTCGCCCGATTCATTTTTTCCGTCGGCGGGCAAAGGGATGTTTTGGACTTCGGCGGAAGGCGGGACAGTGACCGAACGCAGAGCGCCCAACGGAAAGGGAGCGCTCATCATGGGCGGGAGAGCGGCGGGCTGCAGGCGGCGCTGGCGAAACATCAACCAGTCTTGAATCTGGTCGCGGGCGCGGGTGACGCGGCGGGCAGGTTGCCAATCGAATTCGTCCAAACTTTCGGCATTGGGAAATGGGCGCGAAAAGCGGAACCGCCGTCCTCGTGAATAGGAATCAACGAGATTCGGTTGTTCCAAAAGTTCCCAACCATGCAGAGAAGCCGTTTCCCAATTTCCCAACCCCGTGCTGAGGGGGAGATATTCTCCTTCAACTGCGAACAAAAATCCAGGTTGAATGCTCATTTGCGGGCTTGGGGCGAATCTTCCCAAAGACCAGACCACTGCCCAGAGGGTGCGCGCGCCTGGGGCAAGTTTCAAATCATACGATTCGTAAAACCAGTGAAGCGGTTCGCCGCGCTCCGAACCGCGCCCCAACCGTTCATTGTCGAGAAACAAAATATAACGCTCATCCGCGCTGACGTGACAGCGCAACTGAACAGGCGCGTCAAACTCCACCCGCAAACGGTAGACAGTAAAAAAGGGAGTCTGCCCTGCGGCGGGACAATCCACCCACCAAGCCTGCCACGCGGTTTGTTCATTCCATGCAGCGGCAGGGTCGGGGGCGAAAGGGGAAATTTCGGGAAAAACGCGCAACGGACTATCCAATCAAATGCTTCACAATCAGCATATCCAACTCTTCGTAATCGCGGGCGACGCGGAGTTCTTCCACTTTTGCCACATCAAGCGAGCGGGCGAGTTCAACCAGGCGCAGGAAAGAAGGCGCGGCTGTTACGGAGATGTTTGGTGGATAATTCTTTCGGCTGAGTCCGCAAGGCTTTCACATCCAAGCCAATGAACTCGCCGTTCTGTCCGTAGCCCGCGCGTTCGAGAACCCAAACCTGATTGAAGGCGCGGCGGATGTCCACGGCTCCGAAAGATTTGTCTTCATCGAACTTGAGTCCGTTCTGGTCATTGAGATGGACAGACCAAAGTTTCTTGTGGTACAGCGCGTACGCCATTTCATCAGACGGGTCAAGCCCCGCCAGAATGGCGTGCGCCGATTCGATCAGCGTCCCCACGCGGCTGGGGTCAACCGTCAGGCTGGCGAGACCGAGAAAATGTCCCGTCGTTGGCACGTAGGCGTTATCCATCGGCTCGTTGGGTTTCATCTCACCCAAAATGCGGATGTCCTTGTCGTATTCCAGCACTGCGTTCATCCACTCGACCAATCGCGCCACCGAAGCGATGGGGTCTTTTGCTTCGCGCAGGTATGTCCCTTCGCGGGCGGGCCATAGCACCAAATCTTTTGTGCCCATCAGACGGGCAATATCAATAGCGCGTTTTGTGCGTTCGAGTGCATATTGTCGCGCTTCAGGGGAGTTGGATGTAATTGCGCCATCAATCGTCAGCGGGTGTTCCCACAAGCGTGGGGCGATGAACTCTGCCGCCAGTCCGCGCTCGTCGAGACGGGCGCGCATGGCTTTGGCTTCGGCTTCCTGCTGACTCCAGGACTCGTCTGCATTCGAGACCACATCGTCATCGTGGAACTGCACGCCGTCAAAACCAAGTTGTTTGTAGAATTCCAGTTTTTCGGCAAAGGAAAACTCATCGCGCACGGGCGGACCAAACGGGTCTGCGCCTGTGTGAATGTTCCAGGGACCAAAGGAAAAGCGGTAATTCATGGAAAACTCCTTTTGAATGAAGAATGCGGAATGAAGAATGATGAATGCAGAATTTATCCAGCCAATCCTGCTACTTGCATACTTGATTGCTGGTGATTAAGATAATCTTCCAACTTGGGCTGGATTTTTACGGGATGGATAACCTGCTCGACAATTTGACGTGTCCCCGCGCAGCCCAGCCTTTCAAATAACATATCGAACTGCGCTTCCCACGCCGCCGATAACTGGTCTTTGACATCCGTCGGCAGATTCCACGCTGATTCTTTGAACGGCGCCAGCGCGTGCATTTGCGTGTTGTGATGGAATTGTTCGTTGGTCATATCAGGCTTGCGCTCGGCGGCAAGGTGTTCGTCCAGCCAGGCAAACATTTCGTTCTTCATTTCGACGGGAATATTTTTATAGAACGTGCTCATGAATGCCGTAGCAAGATGGACTTCGATTGCGCCGTGTGTGACGAATTGATTGAAGTGTTCAGGCGGCAGCGTGGACGCACCATGTTGAACCGCACCGCCCATGCCGTATTCATCCCGCGCAATTTGACCTAAATTTTTCAGCGTGTCAAAATCAATATTGACCTTCGCCATCGAACCATCGGGCAATGGGATCCCGCCATGTGCCGTGCCTGTGTGAATGCTGACCTTGCTCAAGCCAGGCTGGTTGGACGCAAACCGTTCGATGAACTGGCTCATGTAAGCGCGGAGTTCTTCAACTGTCGAGACATGCCCGCCTACTTCGCCAATCTCACCGCCGATGGAGACGGTCACGCCCTGCGGCTGGAGTTTACGAACATGCGCCGCCAATTCTGCGGACAGGGTGGCGTTCACGGTTTGCTGTTCCATCACCATGGGTTTGGATAAATCCACCAATGTGCTGGTATCTACATCTATGTTGTAGAAACCCGCCGCCAACGCTTCGGCAATCAGGTTCTCCACTGCCGCTTTTTCCTGCTCCAATGGCAGGCTGGCGGAGATTTGAAAATGGTCGCCCTGCAAAAATAGCGCGCCGCGATATCCTTCCGCAATGGCGGCGGCGAGTATGCTGGCGGCGTATTCGGCCAACGTCTGATTCGTCCAACCGAGTTCGACTCGGGCGAGTTCAAAAATCATCGCGGCAGCGTCCACTTTGTGGGCGGAGCGGAAGGCGGCACGGGCGCAGTCGAAGGGCAGGGCGCGCAGGTTGAAAGCGGGAGTTGTCCAGACGTGGGAAAAGGCTTCTCGTCCGCGAGCCAGGTACAGGTCATGGATGGAAGCGGGGACGATGTCCAACGCCAGCGGCGGCGCGAATCAAATATCTGGCTTGCGCGGCGTGTTCGCTGCCATCCAATGCCGAGAGCCGTGCCAGTTTGCCGATGTTGGCACGCAGGATGGATTCATTTTCCACGAGGACGGTTTCACCATCCAACGACAAACCATAATCGGTCAGATTCATTCTTCTTTTTTCTCTTCGTCGGGATTCATTGCTTTGCGGAATGCGCTTATGCCAGAGCCAAGTTCACCCGCAATTTTGCCAATGCGCCCCACACCAAAGAGCAATATGACGATGACGAGAATGATGATTAATTCAGTGGAGCCGAATCGAATGGGCATGGGAACTCCTTTATTTTTCAATATCAACCCGCCGTTTGGTTTCGGCAGATTTCAAAATCGCGTCGCAAATGATTGCGTTGCGATAGCCATCTTCAAACGTCGCGCCAAGCGGGGCAACATCTTTATCGTTGACAATGCAATCGAGCAGGTGCGCCATTTCATGCACGAAGGTATGCTCCCAGCCGATGATATGTCCGTGGGGCCACCAATTTGAAATCCAGGGATGAAGCGACTCGGTGACAGACACGCTGCGGAAGCCTTGCGTCTCGGCGGGGTCATCCACAAAGTAGACTTGCAGTTCGTTGAGTTGCTGCAAGTCAAAACGGATACTGCCGCGCTCGCCGTTGATTTCAAAACTGTTGCGGTTGCGATTGCCCGTTGCAAAACGCGACGCTTCGATGGTTCCAATCGCGCCGTTATGGAATTCGACCAGTGAAGCATAGGCGTCATCCACTGTGACTTTCCCGTGTCCTTCTCCAGCGGGGAGCCTGCGTTCGGGTACGAAGGTGCGGGTGAGGGCGCTGACGGTTTTCACTTCGCCGAGCAGGTAACGCGCCAGGTCAATGGTGTGTGCGCCTAAATCGCCGAGCGCGCCACTGCCCGAAAGTTTTTTGTCCATGCGCCAGACGAAGGGCAGGTCGTAATGCGGCAAAAGCCATTCCTGCAAATACACGGCACGGAAGTGATAAATGCGTCCGAGTTTGCCGCTCTGAATCAGTTCCCGCGCCAGGCGCACGGCAGGCACAAAGCGGTAATTGAATCCAACCATGTGTTTGACGCCCGCCTTCGTCACCGCGTCGAGCATGGATTTGGCTTCTTCGGCATTCCGCGCCAGCGGTTTTTCACAGATAACATGCTTGCCCATCTGCGCGGCGAGAATCGTCGGCGCGGCGTGGATGTCGTTGGAGCCGCCGTTGTCAAAGAGTTGGACGCGTTCATCTTCGAGCATTTTGTGCCAGTCGGTGTAATGCGATTCGTACCCGTACCGTTGAGCGGCTTCTGCAACTTGAGATTCTTCCAACCCACAGATGGCGGCGAGACGCGGTATGGCGGGCGGCGGATACATCATGTAGGGGATGGTTTTGAAGGCGTTGGTGTGCGCCTTGCCCATGAAGGCGTAACCGAGCATTCCGATCCCGATTTCGGGAATGGGCTTGTCAGAGCCTGCAGCGGTCATTTGGGTGAAAGATGTTTTGGTCATGGGTTTCCTTTTTTCAACCACGAAGGGGCACAACGGTACACAAAGGGTTTTCCTTTGTGCCCCTTCGTCTCCTTTGTGGTTAATGAATTTACGTCAGTGCATTCAAAACCTTGTTCAAACCTTCGAGCGTGTTTTCCACGTCTTCATTCGTCATCAGCGGATTGACATCCAAATGAACGGCGCGGCTCAACAAATCGAGAGTCTTGGGGCAGGCGGCGGGGGAGTAATCGGGTTCGCGTTTGGCGAAACTCCACGGGGCATTGGCGGACGTCCAGGCGCGTTTGGCGGTGATGGGCGTCCAGTGGACATAAGTGTGATAGTCGGTCTGTTCAGGATGATAGAGTGTCGCAGCGCTGATATTTTCCGCTTCGAGCGCGGCGGCGACTTTGCCTGCGATGTCTGAATTTTCAACGTAGAAGACCAGCGCGATGGCGGTATCACCTTGCGGGTCGTGAATGGCGCGGAATGTCAAGCCCTTGCGTTGGGCGATATCCGCCAAACCTTGCTTGAGCATTTGTTTGCGCTGACGCATTTGGTCAAGCAGATTATCGCGCTTGCGGAGTTGCATAAGCGAGACCGCCGCCAACAGTTCGGGCATACGGAAGTTTGCGCCCCATAGCATTTCTTCGGGAACGAATCCGTTTCGCAGTCCGCCGATGACATCGTGGAACATCACGGCGCGTTTCCAGACGTTTTCATCATCCGTGATGATCATGCCGCCTTCACCCGCCGTGATGATTTTGTTGAATTGCAAACTGAAACAACCCACATCGCCAAACGAGCCAAGCGCCTTGCCGTTGAGCGAACCGCCGTTCGCCTGCGCCGTATCTTCGATGACTTTCAGGTTATGTTTTTTTGCCACTGCGAGAATCGCGTCCATATTGGCAGGCGCGCCGCGCATGTGAACGGGCATGATGGCTTTGGTGTATGCGGAGATTTTTGATTCAATTTCGGCGGGGTCAAGGGTAAGAGAGTTGTCCACTTCAGAGACGATGGGAATGCCGCCGACAGCCAACACCGCCGAAGCGGACGCGATCCACGTGTAGGCGGGGACAATGACTTCATCCCCCGCACCAATGCCGATTCCCTGCAAACCGCACATCAGCGCGGCTGTGCCAGATGTCACGCCGAGGGCGTAACGGGCGCTTGCACGTTTGGCAAATTCCCCTTCCAGTTGGGCGGCTTTCGATTCGCCAGGGTTGGGCCCGTAGTAGCGGAAGAGGCGTTTGGCGCGCAAGGTTTCAAGAACGGCGGCTTCTTCTTCCGCATCTATGCTGTTACCGCCAGGGTATATCGAATGAGGCGGGTTGGGGCAGGCGGGGGTTCCACCTTCGATGGCGAGTTTTTGGGTCATGCGTTCTCCAGTCTTTTCCAAACACAAAGGACCTTAGGGCGCAAGCCTTTCCCAACTCTGTCTGGTCCTGGTTAATGTTCTTACAAACATCATTCCAAGCCAAATGTCTTCAGAAATTCGTAACTGAGTTTCAGGCTCTCGAACGGGTCGCGGCGGCATTCGTCCTGCTCGACGACGAACCACTCCACGCCGTTTCATGGCAGGCAGGGATGATTTCATTCCAGTTCAGGTTGCCTTGTCCCACTTCGGCGAAGATGGGCGCCCACATATCAACCGTGAAATCTTTGAGATGGACGGAGTTCATGCGTCCCGCCACTTTGCGAATCCAGGCGACAGGGTCGCCGCCGCCCATTTGAATCCAGTGTGTGTCAATCTCCACGCCGAGGTGATGAGAAGCGGTGGCTTCAAAAATCCATTCGAGAGCGGGGCGTCCATCGAAGCGGGTGAACTCGTAGTTGTGGTTGTGGTAGCTGATGGTGAAGCCCGCCGCCCTAACTTTTTCGCAGAGCGGGGAGGCTTCGTCAATGAAGCGTTGAAAACCTGCGCGTCCCTGTTGGGCATACGCTTGGGGCATCATCACGAGGATAATATTTTTCGTGCCGAGAATGCGGCATTGTTCGAGGCAGATTTCCAGGTTGGTAAGAAGCGGCTCGAAGTCAAAATGAATCGCGGAGACTTGCAAGCCCGCGTCATCCAGCATGGATTTGATTTCGGGCGCGGGGACGTGTTCAAGACTGGAAACTTCCACAAAGCGGTAGCCGATGGCACGAATTTTTTTCAGGCTTTCAGCAACATCTTCGGGTGTTTGCAGGAAGTTTCGGACGGTATACAGTTGAACGCTGATGGCGGGCATGGCTAACTCCATTGGAAAGCGATAGTGTGATATTGATTGCGTTTCTCACGCAAATCGACGTAGGCTTGCTGCGCGGCTTCGGGCTTGCGGACATCCGAAATCAGTTTGGCGGCGGGCAGTTTGCCGCGCGACATCAAATCGAAAACGGCGGCAACATCACGTGGTTGGCGGTCACGCGGCAGCAGGATGGACATTTCGCGGTCGAAGGCAGGCGGGTGCGGGAAGACGTAATCGAAGTCGGTACCGCCCTGCACAAGGAAACGCGCGCCGACGGGGTTAGGAGTGTCGTCCCATGCCAGGTCTTTGGCGGCAGGGATGAACGAACCCGCCACATTGGGCAAGCCCGTCGCGTCCACGAGAATATCCGCACCGTTGGGCAGGAAGCGGCGGAAGCCTTCGACAAGTGAATCGCCTGCGACAAACCCGCGCAAACCGAGCGAATCGGCAAACGCCACCCGCTCTGGCAGTCGGTCGGTGACGATGACTTCCGCGCCGCTGGCGGCATGACATAACGCCGAGAGCATTCCGATGGGACCCAAGCCGACGACGGCGACTTTCTCATGCGGCTGTGGCTTGGAAAGGCGCGTTCCATGAAAGGCAATCGCTGCGAGCCGCCCGATGGACGCTTCCAGTGTGGACAAGTTATCAGGAAGCAGGATCAGGTCACTCTCAGGTGCGAGCGCGTGGGCGATGTGTCCGCCCCAGGTGATGTTCACATCCGCCTTGCCCGTTCCCGTACACCAAACGCGTTGACCGACTTGAAAGCGGCAATCCGCGCCGACGGCGATGATTTTTCCCGTGAGCGAGTAGCCCGCGATGTAGGGGTAGGGCGCGGCTTCGGCGATTGTGCCTGCGAGCAGGCGTCCTTCGGTGCCTGGGCTGATGCAGGTATATTCGGATTGCACGATGACTTCTCCCGCGCCAGGGTCGGGGATGGCGACAGGTTGGAGCGAAACGGTGTGTTGGGCTGTGAAAAGAATGGCTTGGGTTTGCATGGGTATCCTGAGGATGCGGGCGAAGTCCCCCATTTTCCTGCTGTTGAAAATGGGGGCTTCATCAAGGAGAAAAGGAACTATGTTATTTTAGAATTTCCCCCGTGAAATGTCTGTCAGTTTTGTGTCTATGCTTGCAAGATTTGTGCGTTAATGGATGTACGGCTTCAACGTATCCCTTGCAATATAAAAGCCGCGCTTGACCAGATTTTCGTCGCCTTCAAAGGCGCGGTCTTCGTGTTCGATGCTGACCACGTCATCGTAGCGGGCGGCGGTGAGGGCGGCGAAGAATTTGCCCCAATTCATATCTCCCAGCCCAGGTAGGCGCGGAACTTGCCAGCCCATGCCTTGCGAAAGCGCGCCGTGCTGATAAAGCCCTTCGCGGTCAATGTGCAAGTCTTTGGCGTGGACGTGGAAGATGCGGCTTGAAAATTCGCGCACGACACGCTCGTAGTCAATCATTTGCAGGATGAGGTGTGAGGGGTCGAGGTTCAAGCCGAAATGCTCGTCAGGGATGATTTCCCACATCTTGCGCCAGATGGCGGGCGTACTGGCAAGGTTGTTTCCGCCTGGCCATTCATCGTAAGAGAAAAGCATGGGACAGTTTTCGATGGCAATTTTGATTCCGCGCTCTTTGGCAAACTGGACGATGGGCATCCAGACCTTTGCATATTCTTCGAGATTTTGCTCAATGGTCTTGTTCTTGTCCTTGCCGATGAATGTGCCGACGATGGGAACTTCCAGCAGCGCTGCGCCCGCAATGACCTGTTTGAGGTGGGCAATGACCGTTTCGCGGTGTTCGGCTTCGGGGTGGAGTGGATTCGAGTAGTAACCAAGTGATGAAATTTGCAACCCGAATCCGTCCAGCATGGCGCGGATTTCCTTTGCTTTGGCGGGTGTGAGGTCGGTCACGTCAATGTGGGTCACGCCCGCGTAACGGCGGGAGGCTTTTTGCTGGGGCCAGCAGGCGATTTCGATGGCTTGAAATTCGCTTTCCGCGCCCCATTGGGCGGCTTGTTCGAGAGTATTGTTTGGCAGGGCGGCAGTGAAAAATCCGAGTTTCATGGTGACTCCTTGCGACATGAATGTCGCGTTACGGGTTCAAAATTTCGGTGAACAAATCGATCAGCGGTTGGTTGGCGTTTTCGGGGGCAGGCAGGGCGTAGTAGCCTGGTCCCGCGTTTTTGTAGATGAAGTAATTGCCAAAGCGGGAATAGACCCAATACTGTGAGTTGAGGTTGTATTTCTCGAACAATGCAAGCACATCGCGGACGTACTCCAATCCGCCGCGCTGGGGGGCGAAGGCAAAGGGAGAAAGCCCCCACTCGCCGATGTTGACGGGGACGTTCGCGTCGAGATAAAACTGCAAGTTGTAGTCGCCTTCGGGGTCGAGCAGGCGCGTTTCGAGCGATTCGTGGGTGAAGGGGATAAATTCGCCTGCCGCCCAACGCAAGGTAAACCCGCCCGCGCCTTTGATTTCTTCGCCTTTCATCCAACCCTGGATTTGATAGGCGTAGCCCTGCCTAACAGGGAAGATGAGACGCGGCGCGCCAAACGGGACGGGGAAGGAGAGTGAGCCGAATCCGCTTTGGGCAATGACGGTGGTCTCCACTTGAGGTAGCGCTCCACTTTCATCCAGCGGCAGGAAATTCCAGTCGTAGAGCGTGAAGGGCGAATCGGATGGGTAGGTTTGGGCGTCGGGTTCGCGTCCTTCGATTTCGACAGCCATCAAAACAGAGGCGGTTCCATCGGGGGCGTATTCAATCAAGTCAAAGGCGTCGAAGATGAGCCTGCCTTCGTCAGGGGGCAGAAAAACCACTTGCGCGCCGACCATGCCAGAGTCAGGGATAAAGCGTTCGGTTTCGTATTGCGCCCAATCCGAATTACCTGATGGGACGGCGGGGGGAGCGAGCGGGTCGCCCAATTCCAGTTCCCAATCCCAGGGCATGATGGGTGTGAGCGGGTCGCCGTACTGTCCCTGCCAGCCGCGCCGCAAAAATTGGGCGGTGTAGTAATACGGCTCGTAGAAGTGAAAATCGTACATCACGTTTTGGGCGGGGTCGTCAATCAAAAAGGGCGTGGCAGTGGAAAGGTCTTGCTGAATGTCGAGCAGATGATTGGAGTCCACTGTGCGGATGGCAGTCGTTAATTCCTGCGCGTATGCCGTCCATAAATCGTTGCGTTCGTTCGTCCAGGGTTCGTTGAGCAGGTCGAAGGCGGCAATTTGGGTTTCGTCTTTATAGCGGGTTGCAATCTCCACCCACAGGGCTTGCAGGCGATCGCGGTAGTAGGGGTCTTCTTCCCAAAATTGTCCTTCATAATCGGGACCTTGATACTCGCCTTGCGGACGCATCATGCTCAGGATGATGTATACGCGGGCTTCCTTTGCCCAGGCGATTTGCTGATTCAACCAGTCCCAGCCTTCGGGCTTGTCGTAGAGGTAGGGATAATAATCGTGCTCGAAGAGGCGATACCAGATGTTCAGGCGGACGACATTCATGCCCATATCCGCCACGCGGAAATAATCTTCCTGCCTGAAATCTTTGGCGTTGAAGACGGCTTTGGGGTCTTCGCCTGAATCGCCCCAACCGTAGGCGGGGAAGTTGACTCCTGTCAGGCGGATGAGGGTTTGCGATCGCCTATGACCAAATCCCGACCTTTGGCGTGGACAAAGCCTTCAGG
Organism: Candidatus Villigracilis proximus; assembly: GCF_016717045.1. NCBI lineage: Bacteria > Bacillati > Chloroflexota > Anaerolineae > Anaerolineales > Candidatus Villigracilaceae > Candidatus Villigracilis > Candidatus Villigracilis proximus. The sequence continues at coordinate 99,994 of NZ_JADJUO010000002.1, forward strand.
CAGGGGCGGCAGTGGCTCTCGCGTGGGGGTGGGTGGGACTTCGGTCGGCAGTTGTGCCGGCGTAGGCGAAACGACTGTAGCGGTGGATGAAATTTCTGTGGGTGCAGCAGGAAGTGCGGTCGTGGAGCTTTGGCAGGCGCTAAAAAGAAAGATGAGCGAGAACAAGCGCTTCATGGGAGGCTCCTTTTATGCAGACTGCCGAAGGTAGTAAACTTCGGCAGTCTGGGGGATACGAATCTACAAGGAAAAGTTTTGGAAGAAGCGCCACATTTCGGTGTTGGCGTCGATGTCGTAGCCTTTGCCTTCGCCAAACCAATCGTGGCCGCCGCCGTGGGCGCGGATGAGCGTCACGCGGGCGCGCGGATGTTCGCCCATATATTCGTAATATTCAAAAATGGGGCCGCTCTTGTCTTTGTGGCGATACAGGTCACGGAAGGGACGACTCACGCACCCGTTGGCTTGATTCCAAAACTGAATCATTTCCTCCACTGAGAGTCTGCCTGCGCGCCCTGCCCACGGGACGGTTGGGTCGGCGTCGCCGTGAATATGCAACATCGGGACGGGACGCCCCCATTGGGCCTTTTCGGCAATTTCGCGGACGAGCAATCCCGCTGACGAAGCAAACGCCGCCGCCCTGTCGCTGATTTCGCAAGCGAGACGCTGGGTCATCGCCCCGCCGTTGGAATGTCCACTGATGTAGATGCGGCGCGGGTCGATGTTGTAGTCGGCAACCAAAATATTGAGCAGGTTGTCGAAGAAGGCGACGTCGTCTACATGAGGGTTGAGTTCCGCGCCGACGTTCCAGGCATGGTCATCGGTTGGGACAGAGTTGGGATAGACGGCAATAAAGCCGAAGCGGTCAGAGAGGTTATCGAAGCCGTGCAGTTGGCTGGCTTCGGCTTCCAGTCCGTGCAGGAACATAACCAGTGGCACAGGTTGGGCGGGGTGATTGCCTTCGGGCAGGTGGATAAAATAATCGCGTAAAAAACCTTGCAGGGGAAAGTTCAATCGAAAGTTATTTGGCAATCCCGAAGCAACGGATTCGGCTTGAAATTGATACGCCCCGATGTCGGGGTTTTCTATGGGGCGGGGATGTCCGTTGTAGTCGTCGGTCAAACCTTCGAAACGGAGTCCAGCCGCGAGCGCGGGGGAAGCGCTCAAGGGGCGGAAATTTCCACGGGCGGCGTCCACAAGTTTCGGGTCAGCGTGAAGCGGATTCTTCATCTCGCCTGGATGGTCATTGGTTCCAAAGGTCAGGTTGTTTTTGAAGACGGCGCAACTGACGGGGGTATCTTCCCGAAAAGCAATTTGCCAGAGGCGATTTTGGCTGACGATGTTGTTTTGAATCAAAATATTTTCGGCTTCGTAGTTTTCGAGCCAGATGCCGCCGCCTTCATCGCGCGCGCCGTTGTTGACAATGGTGTTGTTGAAGATGCTGATATTGCGAATGGGTTGGTGTTCAACATCGCCATACCAGCCGACCACCACGCCCGTGCGCCCGTTGCGGAAGATGAGGTTGTTGTAGATTTTGATTTCTTCCAGCAAGCCGCCCTCTTCAGAAGCGACGGCGAATCCATCCCAGGCGTTGTCGTGGGCGAGGTTGGCGTAATATTCAATATTGCGGGTCAGGGTGTTCCACGATTCGGCGTAGAAGCCGACACGATTCATGTGGTGGATATCGTTGTGATGTACCTTGCCGTTGGAGGAGCCGTGTTTTATGTCAATGCCTTCACCGCCTTCGCTGCCAGGTCCGCCATGATGGACGTGATTATGACTCACTTCAAACTCATCCGTGCCAGCGACGGTGAGGCACTCCTGCCCGCCGTCGTTGCAGGCGAGTTCGATTTCGTTGCCTGTGACGATCACTTTGTAACTGCGCCACACGCCAATGCCTGATGCAACCGTGTTGCAGGTATAGTTGCCTTCGACGAGGATGTTGTCGGAATCTTTGACGAGAATGCCCGAATTATCGCGGTTGGGTCCCGCATTGATGACGCGCAATCCCCTTGACGATGATATGCGAACGTTCTTCGATTTGGAACAAGCCGCCCATTTGCAAAGGATGCCCGATGTGCGCGCCAACCCAATCGTGGGTGGGATGCGGTTTGCGCGGCGCTTTGGGTGTGTCGGAGGGCAGTTGAATCTCCGCGCCGTTGAGGGTGACAACTTCGCCAGGGTAGGCGGCGTAGGTGATGGGCTTGCCTTCTTCCCCTGAACGCTGGGGGCGTACCCATTCAGCATATTCGCCTGTGCGGATGAGGACGGTTTCGCCGGCTTGCAGGGTTTCGGCGGCATATTGGATGGTGCGCCAGGGTTGGGCTTCGGTTCCAGGGTTGGTATCGGAGCCAGTTGGAGAAACGTAGAAGGTGTCAGGTGTCATGGGTCAGGTCTCAGGGTGGAAGGTGGAAGGTTACAGGTTGCAAGATACGAGTTACGAGATACGAATCACCAATCTCTAATCTCTATTCTCTATTCTCTATTCATCCCTTCACCGAGCCGAGTTTAATGCCCGTGACGAAGTAGCGTTGCAGGAAGGGGTAAAGTACCATGATGGGGATGGTGGTAACGAAAATCATTGCGCCGCGCAGGGAGCGCTGGGAGAGCATGTCAATTTTGGTTAAGTCCATGTTCAGGTTGGAACTGTTCAGGTCAACCACCACGGTTCGCAGGTAGGTTTGGAGGGGATAGTTGTTGGGGTCGGTCATGAAAATCATGCCGTCGAACCAGGCGTTCCAGTGCCAGACAGCGGCAAAGAGAGTCAGGGTTGCTAGGGCGGGGATGGAAAGCGGAACGTAAATCTTCCACAAAATCTGCCAGTGGGTTGCGCCGTCCAGCAGGGCGGCTTCTTCCAGTTCCTGTGGGATTTCCTTGAAAAAGTTCAGCAACAGGATGACGCTCCAGACGGAAACGCCAGGCACAATCAACGCCCAGATGGTGTTGATCAAACCCAGATTGCGGATGACCATGAAGAAGGGAATCAAGCCGCCGTCGAAAAGCATGGTGAAGACGAGAATCCACATGAAGAAGTTGCGTCCCTTGAATTGCCGCGCAGTTTTGGAGAGCGGGTAGGCGGTGATGATGGTGAGAAACTGGCTGATAACGACGCCCAAGACCGTGCGCTCAGTCGAAATCCAGAATGCGCGATAGATGGCGGACGATTTGAAAATGACAAAGTAGTTTTCCAGCGTAAAGTTGATGGGCCAAAAGGTGACATATCCACCCATGACCGCCGAGTTATCGCTGAGCGAAATCGCCAGAAGGTTAAGCATGGGCGCGAGCGAAATGAAACTCAACACGGCGATGAAGGCATAGTTGAAAATGTCGAACAGGGTGTTGCGCCAGTCTTTTTCTTGAATCATGGCACGCGCTCCTAGAAGATTTTGTAGCCAGCGTATTTATCCGCCAGCCTGTAGGAAATGACAATGAGAATGAATCCGATGATGGACTTGAACAAGCCCGCCGCCGCCGCAACCCCGTATTTTGCGTCAATCAGTCCCATGCGATAGACGTAGGTGTCAATGATGTCGCCTGTCTGATAGACGGTGGGATTATAGAGATTGAAGATTTGGTCGAAACCGCCCTGCAAAATATCGCCCAGACTGAGACAAGCCATCAGGATAATGATGGGCAGGATGGTTGGAATGGAAATGTAAAGAACCCGCTGAAAACGGCTTGCGCCGTCAATGGCGGCGGCTTCGTAAAGACCAGGGTCAACACTGGTCAGCGCAGCCATATAGATAATCATGCCCCAGCCCGCTTCCTTCCACAGACTGGTGAGAATAACGGTCGGGCGGAACCAGTCATTGTTGCCGAGAAAGATAATCGGTTCCATACCAAGCCCTTCCTGCGCCTTGCCAACCAGCCCCATGGGCGAGAGAATTTCCATCAAGATACCGCCCAGCACCACCCACGAAAGAAAGTGCGGCATATACAAAAAATTCTGCATGGTGCGTTTGAACCACATCACGCGAAGTTCATTGAACAGAAGCGCCAGCATGATGGCGGCAATTTGTCCGCTGACCAATTTGGAGACGGCGATGATGAGCGTGTTGGCACTGACGCGCGGGAAGGTGGCAGAGTTGTACAAACGCATGAAGTTTGCCATCCCCACCCAGGGTGAACCGTCGAATCCCAGCCCAGGGTTGAACTTTTGAAACGCCATCACCACGCCATACATCGGATAATAGGCAAAAATGGCAAACAGAATCAGCGTGGGCAGGAGCATGGCATAGAGAATCCAATTCCGCTGGAGGTAGGCTTTGAATTTGGGGGTGAAAAACTCTGGTGAGCGCATGGGCATTCCCTTTGAAAATAATGGGATAAACCGCCCCGCAGTCCTAACAAAACCTGCGGGGCGGCAAGACGTACCTATTCTAACGACTTACTGAACCGACTGCCACCACTCGTTCACTTCGGCGGTAATCTGTTCGCCACCAGCAGCTTTCCAGTTGGCGATGTATTCATCATAGGCTTCGAGCGGTTTCTGCCCTGTGATGATGGAGAGACAGACTTCGGTCTCCTGGTCTACCAAGTCTGACCAGACTTCTTCCATGGTGGGGGTGGGTTGACCTTTGAACTGATCGAGCAAGCCTTCTTCCTGGCTCTTGGCGATAATGAAGACCTTGGCTTCGTGGCGCAGAACTCAGACGGGGTCGGCAAACTGAGCCGACTGGAAGGCGTCGCGCTGGTCTTCGGGGATTTCCTTCCATGCGGTCAGGTCGTGATTCATCATCTCGCCCAGAATGCTTGGGCTGTGATAGCCGCCCGAGCGGGTTCCAAGCGGACCCACCGCCCAGAAGGACCATTCCGCGTCGGTCGGTTCATAAGCGCCATCCGTGATATTGTAGTTGATGCCATCCCAGCCATGCATACGCGAGCCGACGGTTTCTTCCAATTCGATGCGCCAGTTGGTCAGTTCAATCCACTCTTTGGCGTGTTCAAAAGTCTTGGGACAACAGAAGCGTCCCACCCAAGGCGATTCGGTCTGCTTGAAACGTCCCTTGGGTCCAGCGGGAACGTCTAGGAAGAGCCATTCCGCGCCTGTGTCGCTGACCGAAGCGCGGTTGGCGCCCCAGACGGCGTTGAACTGCAAGCCGCAGCGTCCCGAAGCCAGGTCGGGGGTCAGTTCGTCAGGACCAATCGCATAAAAGTCTTTGCGGAAAACGCCATCGGCGTACCATTGGTTCAGGAGGGCAAGCACTTCTTTGACAGCGGGTTTGATACCGTCATACTCCAGCGAGCCATCCGCTGCCTTGCTCCATCCGAAAGAACCCCAATTCATGCTGATGCCGTAGCCGCACCAGAGCGGATCAATGCTGCCATACCAAGACTTGCGGAATTCCTTATTGGCAAGCAAGCCATAGGTATCGGGACCGCCCAATTTGGCTTCGGCAAAGGCGATGGCGGTGTCATGAACGTCCTGCCAGGTTTCGGGGGCTTTCAATCCGAGTTTATCGAGCCAATCTTTGCGTACCCACAGGATGACATCATCGTGACCCGCGTCTTGAACATGCGGAATGCCATAGCGTTTGCCGTTGACGGTGACATGTCGCCAGGCTTCCTTGCCTGCGGCTTCCACGGTGGCTTTCCACTTCGGGCTGGCGTACTGGTCCCAAATGGGGCCGATGTCAAGCAGCATATCAGCTTCCACCATCTGAACGAAAATATCATCGGGGACATCCTGCAGGATGTCAGGCAGGTCGTTGGCAGCCATTGCCAGGTTGAACTTCTGCGCCTGCTCATCGGATTCAACCCACGTAATTTTGTTGACAAAGTTGACGCCGAACAGGGCAGCCATCGAGCGCGTCCAAACATTGTTATCCAGATCATCGCCTTCGGGCAGGAAGGCAACTTCCGAGTCGGTGGGGCGGGCGGTGGTGATGGTGATGGGTTCTACCAGCGGATATTGTCCAGGCACATCGGGCAGGGCGGTTGTCCAGCCTTTGGGGTTATCGGGACTGCCGGGCAGGGGAACGCCCGCCGCATTGAGCAAGTCAGCGGCTTTCTTGGGCAGGACAGGGGCTTCGGTTGCCACCACGGCTGCTTCGGTGGGCATGGGCGTTTCGGTCAGTTTTGGCGCGCAGGCGGCAAGAGCGGCAGCGCCACCAGCCAAGCCAGTGATGCGCAGAAAATCACGACGTGAAAGTTTTCGAGTTGTCATTTCTTCTCCTTATTTTTTGAATGGTATCAACAGGATGGACATTGAAAAAACTTGACATTAATTTTATCCAACCACCTCCTGCAATAGACTTGAATAATTCCTAACATATTCGGCAACATCAATCAGCGGCGCGATCCAATATTGATCCTGCCGCGCTTTGAGCCATGCGATAAGTTCTTCGTGCGCGGATTTTTCCATGTGAAGCGGATGGGTTTCCTTGCCGATGCCGTGAAAATTAAAGACGATCCATCCGCCGTTTTGAGCGGATTGCTCGATCAGGGCTTTTACTGCGCTGACGGGTCGGGTGGTCACGTCGCCGCTGAAATGACCAATTTGCATTAAGTTGATTCCGTCCGCAGGCTGGGCAATTTTCTCGTTCTGCGGTCCGCGCGCCGCCACAAAGTACGGGCGCAGGAGTTCATCCATTTGGATTTCATTTTCGCCTGAGCCAATGGTGGTGTCGCAGCAGGTGTTGCCGTAGGTGCGTTCGGTTTTTCCATCCAGCAAATGTAGGCAGGTGTTGACCACTTCCATCTCGGCGCGGAAACGGTCTGGGGTGTATTGCGCCCAGTCCATCCAATCCATCACCCAGGGACGTTTGGCAGTTTTACGGCAGGAATGAAAAATGGTGTGGTTGCCCAGTTCATGTCCATTGGCGGCGGCTTCACGCCAGCGCGGAATAATCTCAACGTTGAGATTGTCCAATTCCAAATAGAATGTGGCGCGCAAGCCCGCTTCGGTCAATGATGGAGCTGTGTAACTTGCCTGAATCGGTAAGCCATCATCGTAAGTCAACGAGACAGCGCATTGTTTATTGTCCAACCAGCGGAAGGCGTTTTCAGACATGTTGTTCCTTTTTTGATGTCAATGCGAGACGGCGCACTCCTGCCGAAGCCATCTCATTTTTAATGGTTCAATTTTTCTCGAAATAAAGCGACTAAAACTTGATTGGCATGTTCATCGGCTGGGTATTCGCCGCGATTGTCGTACAGGGCAAAATCTGCCGCGCCTGAATACACCCAGTATTGCGAGTTGATGTTGTATTTTTGTATAAGTCCAGACGGTCAGCCAGCATTTGCCGTCCGCCGCGCCCGCCTTTGAAGGCGTGGGGCGAAAGCCCGTACTCGCCGATATTCACAGGGACATTTTTATCCATGTAAAACTGCAAGCCGTATTCGCCCAGTAATCTTTCTTCGATGGTCTTATTGATGAAAGGAACAAAGAAGTCGCCTTTGTTGTATTCCAGCGTCAGAAATTCCAACCCGCCGCTGATGGCATACGTGCAGCTCTGTTTGACGGGGAAGGCGAGCATTTCGCATTTGAAATGATTCGGGGAGGAACCTGCCCAGGATTTTTTGGCAACAGGAAACGGGTCGTCAGAAACGGAAGCGGAAACAGGCAGCGGCGCAGACTCAGGTCGGGCGGGTTCATCCACCACCTGGACACGAATCAAAAGGTGACGAGTCCCATCTGCTTCGATTTCGTGGATGGTGAATTCATCCAGTCCATCCAGCGTTTTTGCCAGCGGCATGAGACCCGCGACATGGTCGTCTATCACTTTGAACGCCGCGCCGCAAGGTTGACCTTCGCGCCATGTCCACGGCAGGATGGGGGTTTGCGGGTCGCCGTAGCGCCCTTGAAAACCATAGCGCCAGAACTGGGTGGAATAGCGCCAGGGTTCGTAGCAGTGAAAATCGTACATTAGGTTGTCGTCGGGTAGGGAAAAGGGAATCATGGTGGCGACATCCTGCTCGACATCCAGCATGTGATTTTTATCCACGCTGCGAATGGCTTCCACCAATTCCCGCGCATACGTTACCCAAAGTTGGTTGCGGTTGTTGGTGAAGGGTTCATTGAACAGACTGAACGCCGCGATTTGCGTTTCATTGCGATAACGGCGGGCAATCTCCACCCACAGGGCTTTGAGCCGCTCGCGGGGTTCGGGGTTTTCCCAAAAGTCACCGTCATAGCCTGGAGCCTGATAGCCGCCCTGGGGCGCATGAATATCTGGCATGAGATAGACCCCCGCTGCGCGCGCCGCGTTGACTTGTTCATCCAACCAGTCCCAGCCTTCGGCGTCGTAGTGATAAGGATTTTCGTCCCGCTCGAATAAAAGGTAGGACATGTTCAGGCGCACAACATTCATGCCCAGCCCAGCCACGCGCCGATAATCTTCGGCGCGGAAGTTATGTGCGCCCAAAATTTCCTGGCGGGTATAGCCTGAGCGTTTCCAGCCGTAGGCGGGGAAGTTGATTCCCGTCAAGCGGATGGTTTCCGTGCCGCGCATGAGCAAACGTCCGCTGGCGCGGATGAAATCTTTGGGAGCAGGGTCAGAGTGTTTTTTCATAGGACGATTACTGATACCAGTGTAATTTGGTTTGAGAAGGGGTTCTGTCAGTTTGGTGACGGGGGTTGATAATTTTGTGCTAGGGTGGGTCAAAGGTCACAGACGGAAGGCGGCGGCTTTGATTTGCATTTCTATCCGCGCCGATTGAATGGCGTTTGCCGACATGCCTGCCTGTTCCATGCCTAGCACCACCGCGCCGACAACGGGCGGGGCTTGCATGTTCAGGTATGTGGCTTTGGGGATGACGCTGTCCACTTTGGCGGTAACCAAGCTTTTGAGCGAAGGCGTGCCGCGAAACAACCCGCCGATGAGAATCACATCGGGCGATGAATGCGCCACGTTGATTTGACGCGCTACGGCAATGACCATTTCACCCAGTTCATCGCCTGCCCATTTGAGCAAGTCCAGCGCAACTTTATCACCCTGCGCGGCGCACTCAAAAATCAGCGGCGCGGAATCGGCGGCGAGCAGGTAGCTTTTTTCGCTCAAGCCTTCAATCAAATCAGCCAGATTTTTCGCGCCTGTCTTTTTGATGAAGGCTTGCGTCAGGGCGGTAGCCTGTCCGCGTCCCGTCCACTCGTAGGCAACTAGGTGCGTAGCGCGGTCAACCAGTTCGGAGCCGCCCGCGTACTCGCCGAGTTCATCGCCATAGCCTGTGACCCGTCCATACTCGCCGCGTTGGTTGCGTCCCCAACAGTTGCAGCCCGTCCCCGCCACAAGTGAAATCCCCCAGCCATGACGGGCGTTTGCCAACAATCCCAGAACTGAATCGTTGACAATTTCGCGCGGGGCTTTCAGGTCAATGGCGGCCTCAATCGCTTGCAAGGTCTTTGCCTTTTGCGAGTCCCAATCGTAGCCCGCCACGCCAAAGCCCGCGCCGCTGATTTGTTTGACCGTCAGTTTAGCTTGCGTCAGGGCTTGCTCCACAGCCTGATTCACTACGCCGCCAAATTTTTCATAACCAATCAGACCAGGATTTCCGCGCCCTGCCCTGCCCAGTGATAGGATTTCGCCGCGGTCACTGGCAATCATTGCATGGGTCTTGGTGGCGCCTACGTCCACGCCAAGAAAGTATTTTGTCATTTTGATAACTCCAGCATTTGCCCAAACGTAATCAGATTAATTCCATTGTCTTTAATTTTTCCAAGTATCAGTGGATGGAGCAGTAAGGAGAGTTCCACCGCACGCTGGCTGTTGTAACTGCTGATCTGTTTGAGCGACTCGTCTGCCAGTGCGGGGTGACTCATTAACTCGGTCACGCCTTCCTTGAGATTTTCAAGAGAATGTTGCAATATTTCCAGAGTGACTTTTTCATCGTAAAAATAGCCCACAAAATCATCAGGGAAAAGAACGCGTGCGTTCTTCGTCTGTTTACGCGGACTGAGTCCAGCGGGCCAATCTTTAGGCAGAGTCACATAATCTCCAGGCATGGATTGAGTAATTTCCCAAAACGGCAGGCGCACGGCGCAATGATATTCCGCCGCCAGTTCGAGCATGGCTTCAAAAAACGGATAGGTGATATACGACGAATTGTGATGACTATCCAAATGGTCAGGCTTTTTGCCAGCCATCTGAATGAAGCGTTCGATTTGTGCCCGCCACTCGGCTTTGACTTCCGCCGCGGGGATGGACGCCGCCTGCTCGCGCAAAACTGATTCGCGCGGAAAACGTATCCCGTCCGAAAGGCGCATTAGCGCAGGCAATTTCTCTGGCTGTAAAAGTGGTATCCCAGCCGTCAGAGTGAGATGAACGCCCAATCCCAAATTGGGGCATTGCTCCGCAGCCATCTCCAGTGCGGGTCGGGCGTCGGGCATGTTCATCATCGTCGTCGTGGACGTGAGAATTCCTTCCAGGTGCGCCTTGCGAATCCCTGCTGAAACCGAAGGGTGCAGTCCGTAATCATCTGCGTTTACAATCAAATATTTCATAATTTCCTTTGCTCTTCCAACGTCACCCGCCGCGCGCGCCAGCGATATTTTTTTGCTGGTCGGCATACAACTCACGCACGCGGGCTTCGTCGCCTTCAAAACCGCACTTGACGCAGTAAAACATTACGCCTTCGCGCAATAAAACTACATCGTTCTCACGCGCAAAACAAACGGGGCAGCGCAAAATTATATTTTCTCGATGTTCAGCCATGTCCGCATCACCTTCCCAGCCCGCAGCGCGCCGTTCAACGTCAGCGTGAAATATGGGCTGAACAAATACCCTTCCATCACCGCGCCCGACTCACAGGTCCCTTCAGCTTGCAGGCTAATTTTTGTCTGGATTTGTGGGATCTGCGCCGCGACAGCCGTTACCGCTTCCGAGCGGATTTCGCGGCTGCGATATTCGTAACGCATCTCTTCTGATGTTTTGCCTGATACTGTTAAAATGACATTTCTCAAATCTTCGGGATATTCCGTCAGCCCCCAACACGCCTTGACATATTCCTGCGCCCGCACATCTTCGCCTTCGAGCAATTTGCGCTCGATGAGAATTTTGCCGCCTCCCAAAAAGCGGTATGTGGTTTCGATGGACACACGCGTCCCGTCCGAGAAAGTCAAAGTGGCGGGAGTCAAACGCAGGGCGGTTTCACTTTCAGCGCGGGTCACTTCCGCCACCTTCACGCGCACGTTTGCCAAATCCAGCGTTTCGTCCTTGTGCGTGACAAGCAAAGTTGTGCGCGAACCATCGGCATAGTGATATGAATTGCCCGTGCGGTGCTGGGACTGAATCAAATACGGGTACGAGCCGTACCAGAGCGCCTTTGCGTCTGCGCCTGTATGTGATTCGATTTGGGCGGCATACGGGCGCAAGTCGCCAATCGAGCCGCCTTGTGTAGGGTCAATCAATATACGGGTGAATGAATCGAGATACCAGAAATAATGCTTGCCCGTACCATAGAGCATTTCCTTTGCAAGCGCAACCTGTGGCTTGCCGATGGGTATGTTATCCCGATACCACGCGGCGAACTCGCTCATCTTCATATCGGTTGCCTGCCCCAGTTTTCGCAACTCAACAAAGTATTCCAAAAATTCGCGGTACAGCCCTTGCGTCACATCGTCTGTATCCTGAATACTAGAGTCGTTCGACATCCATGCGGGTCCCACGAAAATATGGACGTAGGCAAAACCATCGTTGAAGTCCGCTTGCAGGCGGTGCTGGTCGACCAGATTGTACATGTACGGGTTGTTCATGCCGTCATTCGCCATCGCCCGCTGGACGTTGGCGGGGTGCGTGGCAAAAAAGTCATTGCGCCCTTCGTAGGAGAGAACCAGGTCACGGCTCAGATGCGGCACGGCGACAATCCCCAGCGAGTCGGCTTCATTTTGCGCAGGGCGCAGCGAGTGCGTTCTGGACGGATACCACGGCGCCCATGGCATCCCTTCGCTGAACAGATACCATGAATTGTTACAACCGTGATAAACGCGCACGCCTTCTTCAAAACAACCCGCCACCGCAATCTGAATCGACGGCGCGAGTTCCTTGAGAATCCGCAGCGACTCAGCGTCAAGGTGGTACGAACCCACAGAAACAGGGTCAACCCCAAAGGTGGCTTTGAAGCGGGTCAGTACCTGTTCGATGATTCGGCGCTTCTCGTCATCTGCATACAACCAGATGAACGGCTCGTGCCTTCCATCAGCGGAGTCGGCGGCGGGGGGCAGGTTCATGAACCAGACGCCCAACTCGTCGCCGAAGTCGTTGGCGTAGGTCTTCAACTCGGCGACCGTTTCTTCATCGCACAGCGATTGGTAATCCACGAGTAGGGTCACTTTAAGTCCCAAGTCGTGCGCCATGCGCTGCTGCAAAGCAAACGAAGCGCGTTGGGAAGGGTTTTCGGCGGGGCGGTGCAGGAGATTGAAATAGAGCATGGAGTTTTCCGTTTTGCTTTTGTGTGGCGCGACTGGAAAGTTGCGACACTGCCAGCATATCATTGGGCGCAAAACGGCTCTGTCAGTTTTGTGACTGGTTTTGTGGTTTTTGGGAAGGGTTTTTTCTACTCGAATCCGCAAGCTTCGAGCGTTTTTCTTTGTTTCAAAATTTGTTCACTAATTCCAATACTTCCCCATAAACCAACTCCCCCGCTTCATCTTCAGACATCTCATCCAAATCTGGCACAGACCAGTAGATGACCTTCTCCGCAAACTCAGGGAACTGCTCCGCCAGCATCGGCGCGTGATCACGCTGGTAGAGCGCAATCACCATATCCGATTCGCGCAGTTCGTCCGCTGTCACCCGCTGGGGAAATTCATCCACGCGGCGCGGCGAAATTCCATAGCGAGTCAACACGCGCAAGGCAAACTTCGAGAAACTGCCGACGTTGCCGTTGTTTTCAAATGAAGTTGACAACCCGCGTGAAAACGCCCGTGCAGTTAATCCCTGCTTTTCGACAAAGTGATTGAACATCTCTTCCGCCATGCGACTGCGGTAGTAATTGCCTGTGCAGAGAAAAAGGATTTTGGAATGGGGTATAATTTTTTACCACAAAGTGTCACAAAGGGGCACGAAGGAAAATCTTTTAAACCTTTGTGCTCCTTCGTGGTTAAACGGTTTTACCCATTCGCCTTCTGATACACTCTGGGCGAAACCCCCACCACCTGTCGAAAGACCTGACAAAAATAGCTGACATTCTGAAAGCCCACCGAAAACGCCACATCGGTCACATTGATTCTACCTTCTGCCAACAGCGTCCGCGCGCGGTGAATGCGGTAACGGTTGAGATAATCCTGGAACGAAATCCCCGCTTCCTTGTGAAAACTGCGCGAGAAATAGCCCGCGCTCACACCCACATAACGCGCCACATCTTCACGCGAAAGCGGCTCGTCATAATGCTCCTGAATGTACGCAATCGACTTGCGCATCAGCGCCCGCATATCGCCCGAAAGCCCATCCTGACTGCGCGAGAGCGCCTTGCGCAATTGTGCCAGCACTTCGTCCGTCCGCAGCAAACCTTTGTTCAGCACCGCTTCCACCCGCCCGCGCAGACGCGCCATGTCCGCTTCTGAAAGCGCCTGCCCCGTCAGAATAATCACAGGGATGGAGCGCGTTGTCTCCTGCTTCTGCATTGTCTCCAGCACGCGAAAACCGTCCATGCCGGGCATCCCCAAATCGAGCATCACCAAATCGGGCGGCTGGCGGCGCATCCGTTCCAGTGCGTCTTCGCCGTTTTCGGCAGTCGCCACCTTCGCAAACGGAATCTGCTCGCGAATGAGTTGCGCGTGCATCTCCAACAACATCGGTTCATCATCCACTAATAGGATGGATGACTCTTTCGGGCTTGACGCTGCCAACGGAGCGGATTCCATGCCCAAGCCTTGACTCTGCTCGACGGGCAGCGATTCCACCGCGCCGAGAATGGGTACGCTAAAGAAAAACTCTGAGCCACGCTGCGAGTCTGACCGTACCCCAATCTCGCCCCCGTGCATATCCACCAGACGTTTGCAAAGCGCAAGCCCAATGCCCATGCCCGCGAAGCGTTGCTCCTGCGTGCGGCTCGACTGGTAGAACTCGCCGAAAATCATCTTCTGTTCTTCGAGCGGAACGCCCGCGCCCGTATCGCGCACCGATACTAGCACATCGCCCACCCGCGCCGATAGCATCACCATCACTCCGCCCGCAGACGTAAATTTGACCGCGTTGGTGAGCAGGTTCAGGACAATCTGCCGCAGCCGCGCCGAATCTCCCCAAACGGCGGGCAGGCTCGGGGGAGTCTGAAGCGTCCACGCCAAGCCCTTTTCAGCGGCGAGCTGTTTTCCAATCTCCAAAACAGGTTGCAAGGTTTGATTCAAATCCAATGGCTCGCGGGTGAGTTTGAGTTGCCCGATATCGTCGCGGGTCAAATCCAGCACGTCGCGGATGAGCGCGTCGAGGTGGCGGGCGCTGCCGTGAATTCGTTGCAGGGATGGGCTATCCTGCCCGTCATGCAAGAGCCGCTCGCTATCGGTGACGATGATTCTCAGCGGCGTTTGCAGCTCATGGCTGACGGTGGAAAGGAAGCGGCTCTTCATCTGCCCCGCTTCTTCGGCGGCTTTCAGACCATCGAGCGCGCCCTGATACAACCGAGCCAGACGCAACGCCACTTTGATTTGCTGGGTAATCGCCCCATAAGATTCGAGATGTTCCGTGTCGAACACGGCGTAACCTGAAAGCTGAGCTTCGCCGCCCAATGGGAGCAAGGTCAGCGCGAAGGGTTTGTCGGCGCGGTACACGCCTTTGGGCGGAAACTCCTGCGGTTGGTTGCGAAGCGAATGTTTTTTCTCGCCCAACACCACCTGAAAATCGCTGCTCTCTGGCAGTCCGTCCATATCCGTGCGGAAAAAAGCCAGCGAAAGATGGTGAATGTCCATCTCTGGCAAACTCTCGGCAAGGATGTCATAGACCTGCTGTTCGTTCAACGCGGTCAGCAGGCGCGAACTGAGCAAGCCCATCTGGTTGGCGCGTGTGCGCTGGTTTTCGAGATACTCGCGGCGCTGATGTTGAATGGCTTCGGCAACCGTCTCGCGGGCTTCGGCAATCAGGAACTCGATAAAGCGGATTTGCGATTCGGGCAGTTTGTATTCCCGCATCCAATCCTGCAAGCGCACAATCGCCCAACGCCACGCATACACGTCATCCTTGATGAAAACGATAAAGCGCAGCACGTCATCCAGCGCGGCACGGAAGGGGCAGGCTCATTGGTTTTATTGCGCGGACAAAGCCCATCGCCAACCTGTCGCATAATCCCAGGGCTTCGTCTTCTTTTAAATACAATGCAAATGGCAGGATGGCACGAGTCATCTCGTCTGCCAGGGAATGCGGTTCCAGCAGGCTGGCAGATTTCAGGTTGACTTGAGGCGCGTCCGCGCGCCAATCCTGTTTGGCTCCGCACCCGCACGATTGGCGGATGACCAGTCGCGGCATCACCTTTACGCTGGCGGGCGGATGTTCGGGGTCTTGAATTTGGCGCAGCAACAAATCCGCTGCCTGCCTGCCCAACTCGAAGGCGGAATATCCAATGGTGGTGAGCGGTGGCTGACTAAGCGCGGCGTTGGCGGTATCGTCAAAGCCGATGACGGCTACATCGCCCGGAACGGAAAGTTCTGCTTCGCGCAGGGCATGAATCACGCCCACCGCCGCAATATCCCCGCTGACCAAAATGGCGGTGAAAGGCGCTCCTGTCGCCAGAATTTTTTGAACCGCTTGAACGCCACCATCAAAAGCATAGTCGCCCATCTCGATAAGCGCAGGGGAGTTGTTCAAGCCGTGTTGATGCACGAAATCCTGATACGCCCGCAAGCGTTGACCGCTGTCACCATCCATATCGTCGGCATGACCGCCAATGAAGGCAATGCTCTCGTGTCCGTGTTCGAGCAGGTGAGTCATCGCCAGTTGAATGCCAACGGCATTGTCAATCAACACCGAAGAAACCGTGTCCGCGCCACCAATGGTGACAAACGGAAAGTTGTTGGCGCGTAATTTTTCCACATAGTCCAGCATGGGCTTGCCCACCAGAGGGCTGGCAAGAATCAGACCATCTGTGTTCCAATCACCGACGGGCACATAATCCACCGTTGGGTTGTAGATGGGCAAAGCAGGGCGCACAGCAATTGGAAACTCAGAAGGACTCATCCCACAGGCGAGCAACAGATTTGATTGCCGCTCCTGCGCGGTACGCAAAATTCCCTGCGCTAGTTCGCCGTAGTAATCCGCCAACATGGTGCGCTCGTACACATGCCAACCTGAAAGAAAGCCAATAGTGGTGCGGTGATCTTTTTACGATGGGGAGTGGTCATGGGGTGATTCTACTACCAGTAAGGAGAGACATTGTGCCCGTATGGGTATTAATCTCGCCCTACCGTTACAGGCAGCGTAGACTCTGCCAAAGCCTTCATCTCTTCGGGATTCAATGCGCGGTCATAAACTGCCAATCCGCCCAGTAGACCGCGATACCAATTGCCCCCATTGAAATAGGAACGCGCAAAATGACCGTCAAAAGTAAAGCCCACCATGCACCATTCATGGAAGGGAACGGAAGTCGTGCTTGCTGAAACATCTTCGCAGTAGCGCCGTCCTGCGGTTGACCCGCCCAAATGCGAAACATGCCCACCGACGTTATCCGCCGCGCCACCTGTGATGATGATGTTCAGGAAAAGGCAGTATTGTCGCTGCTTCTCGGTCTCGTTCCAGATTCCCGCAATCGCTTCGGGCGGCGGCGCTTCGTCGGGCGAGTCGTTCACCTGACGATAGCGGTTAATCCACGCAATTAACGTCAGCGCAGAGTTCTCCCCGTGACGGTGAAGCCCTGCACATTCCCGATTCGGAATCTCCAACCATGCCTGCCGCGAAAGCCAGACGGACTGATTTCCGAAAATCCCTTCGTTCATGCGGAAGACGGGGCCGTTGCGCTCGCATAAATGATATGGATATTTTCCCTTTGCAATCAAATCGCTGTCTGATGCACCTTGAAAATCCCAAAAAGATAGAATACCTAGAATGTTAAGTGGGTGAGTCATGGGAAATCTCCAAACATAGGATACCCCATGTCAAACTATTTGAATATCAAAAATATGATGTTTTTTATTATGAAAATGCTGTACTGGGTTCAACCGCAATCGATACTGTACCTATTCTCCAAAGCACGCAGTCAGTGCATAAAAATAATGCTTCACTTCATCCGAACTAAATACTGGTATATAGCCCACCTTCAACCGGCTCTTCAGTTCATGCAACCTAGTTTATTGGGAAAAATATATCGTTTCGATGTGTATCAAAAAGAAGATATGCTGGTGCAGGTTTGGGTTTATCTTAAATATCAGTTCTCTGATCGCGGGTTCATACAAAGAAGCCCGATAGTGGAACTCGCGGTGCGTAACTGTTTTTCACCCTTTTTTTGCTCGAAAATTGGCAAAAAGAAACAAAACCGCCTTTAGGGGGTTTTTCAATTAATTTTGCGCGGCCCTGACGGGGATAGAAATCACGATTAGCCTCTGTTTTTCGTCACGAATGATAAAATCTTTGTCTGTTGTAGGTTTTTTACGCACATAATGCAACTGAGTTACAAAAATTGAGTTTGAGATATGCCACACAATCACCTTGTTCCTAAACGAGCATGTAAGTGTCGTATTGTTGCCGGGTCCTGATGGGGATAGAAATCACAATTAGTCTCTATATTCAGTCACGAATGATAAAATCTTGTCTGTTGTAGGTTTTTTACGCACATAATGCAATGAGTTACAATTGAGTTTGAGATATGCCTTCACAATCACCTTGTTCTCCCTAAACGAGCATGTAAAAAGTGTCGTATTGTGTGTATCCCTGCCCCCAAGGGTTCATATCCCCTATTTGATCAATTACACCCTAACTTAGATAGTAGTACTTATTTTAGACTTCTTCTATCGACACAACGGAAAGACCTGTTAGCCACAGCAACTAAAATTTAGCAATTGCAGAGCCTGTTATGTGGCCGAAATAGGACAGGTGCCGTTGCCAATTTTCACCTCATAACTGCAATCAGATCTGTCCGGCGCGGCATATATCATGAATACGGGTAAATTTCGACCCGCAAACGTAGGCGGCACGTAGGCGGCAAAAGCGGGACTATTTGTTGATAAAAGAAGCGCCACTTGAGAGATCGTCTCACAAAGTGGCGCTTTCTTTTATAATAATGAAACCATGAAACCAAACCGCTTCCCGATCCCGTTCCTCTTTCACTTGGGTTTGTTGCACGCATCGTTGGCATTGCGGTGATTGCTGATTACGCAAACTTACACACCCTTCGCATGTGGGGTGGACTGTTGAACGAAGTTGCAATCTTACTGTTTATTGGGATGACAGTTTATTCTGTTTGCAAGAGTTTGAGAGCAAAGGCATAATTATGCAAACCGATATTCTTCTCAAGCGATTGCAAACCTTTGAATTCCTGCGTGGACTGGATCACGAGACTGTTCCACTCTGTCAAAGAGTGCCGTCTGGAAAGTGTTCCTCCTGATGCAGTAGTGTTCTGGGAAGGGGATACGGAAACTAATTTATATTACATGCAATATGGCTCGTTGAAAGTATTGAAGACTTCGCCAGAAGGTCGAGAACAGGTCTTGCGTTTCCTGGATGCGGGTGAAATATTTAATGAAATCGGCGTGTTCGTCAAGCGTGCAAATCCCGCCACTGCGATTGTGCTGGAGGAATCGGGGATCTGGTTACTGCCGCGTCAGGCATTGGAAGATGTTTTATTGGCACATCTACGCACAGCGTTACAGATCATGGAAAGCATGGCGGATCGCTTCATCAGCCTTGTGGCGTTGACAGCGGATTTGTCCCTGCGAACCGTGGAAGCACGGTTCGCAAAACTTTTGCTTGAACAAGCCGAAGGGGATGTGATCGAACGACGGCGCTGGACAAATCAAACAGAAATGGCGTCGCACCTTGGCACTGTGCCAGATGTATTGAGTCGCGTGATCCGCGAATTGACGAAGGTGGGAATCATTGAAATGGACAAACAATACATCCGTATTTTGAATCGTGAGGAATTAACGAAGCGGGCAATGATGTAAGTAAATCCCGCTCGATTTCATCATTTTATGGAATTGCTGTGCCAGTTTCGATGAGGGTTGGAGTCGCCTGCGGAGTGAGGGTCATGAATCCGTGTTGATAATTCAGTTGATTAATATCCCATTTCGTTTTCATATAGGTGAGAATAAAGCTGATCTCCCAATCTGCCAGCCTGTTCTTGAATGCTGGCATGTAAATGGGTTTATCCAGGTTACGACCTTCTTTTATAGTTTTCATGAGGTCTTGCTCGGAATATTGCCAGGCTTTTCCGCCACCATCAAGCGGCGGTGGGAGATGTGAACCATCTGCCAAATTTGTCTGCCATGCGGGGTTGCCAGCCAGATCCGCCCCATGACATTGGGCACAGTGATGTTGATACAGCCATTCGCCACCTTGAACATGCGCAGGGGCAAGAGTCACAGCGCAGATCACTGGCGTATAAGTTGCCCCCGCCAAAATTTGCGCGCTGATCGGCATACCGTTCTTGAGCAAGTAACGCAAATCTGCGCTCATCTCAGAAGGCGGAGTGCCATGTTGCCAGTTCATGATTACATAACCACTGCGGTCAATCACTGTGATGAAACCTGAATGGTCTACGGAATAGTTATCTTTTGATTCAGAATTTATTTTATAGTAGATATTAAAGGCGCTGGTGATCAGATCAATTTCTTCGCGGGTTCCTGTTGCCCCAATGAAACTTGGAGCAAATAACTGCACATACTGACCAAGTTTTTCGGGTGTATCGCGGTTTGGATCAACAGAGACAAATATCACCTGTACCTGTGCGGCTTCTTCAGGAGATAAATTACCCAATGTCAGTTTTAGGTTTGCCAATGAAGTGGGGCAGACATCGGGGCAGGATGTGTATCCGAAATACAACAGGGTTATCTTGCCGCGATGATCACTGAGGCGAACAGGTCCCGAATCTGCGCGCAAAAGGATCTCAGCCGCCAGTTTGGGGTCCTGCAATACCGAACCATGGAATTGATATTGCGCAGAGTATTGAAAGCCCCAAATGCCCAGGATGGCTAACAAGAAAACGATAATCAGGATGACGAAGACTTTTTTCATTGGATTCCCTTTCGATTCCGAATAATGCCTACTATACCGAAAAAGCCAAACTCCGTCTTTGTTCCATCGCAAAGATGGCAGGATCAAAATAGCCTGGAACATTACCAGCTTATGAATACTCATACTTCTCGGAGTAAAATAGAAATATGAGTATTACAACAAAAGAGATAAAACAAGTCGTTGTTTTTCAAAGCGCAACAGAAAATGAGTTGCAACTCATTCTGAAAAACAGCATTATTCGCTCAATTGAAGAAAATGAATTCTTCTTCATTCAAGGCGAAGCCGCGCAATATTTGTACATACTCACCAGTGGACAGATCAAACTCATGCAATCCAGTCCCAATGGACAGCAGGTCAACCTGCGGACAATCCACCCGTGGCAAATGTTTGGCGCGCTGGGAGCTGTCCGCAAGGAAGCCACCTACCCCGCCACCGCGCAGGCATTGGAAGACAGCTCTGCGCTTGCCATTGACAGCAGATTCCTGCGCAAAATGCTGGAGACAAGTCCGCACATTTCACTTGACATGATGACCCTGATGACCTCCTACATTCAGGAAATGCAGGCGCGATACCGCGAACTCGCAACGGAGCGGGTTGAGCAAAGAGTCGCCAACGCGCTGATTCGCCTGGCTGGGCAATCAAGCATAAGGTCAGAACAAGATGCGGGGATCGTTCTATCGTTCTCAAGGCAGGATGTGGCAGAGATGACTGGCACAACGCTTTACACAGTCAGCCGCCTGCTCAGCGAATGGGAGCGGCAACAGATCATTGAAACGGCCAGGGAAAAGATCAAGATCATCAAGCCGCATGACCTGGTACGCATTGCAGACAACTAGGAAAAATAGTCATCACAAATTCTGTTTGCGGTAGCGCAAAGACAAACCACGCAGAATCGGTAAAATCAAAATATGAAATTACAACTCCGTTTTCTACCCTTTCTTGCATTTGCCATCCTCGCCCTGCTTTTTGCAATGTGGGCGGGTTTGCTCCGCATGGGCTGGGCGCTGCCCGCCTTCGACAACCTTGCCATCGCGCACGGACCATTAATGGTCTCTGGATTCCTCGGCGTGTTGATTCCGCTCGAACGAGCCGTTGCCATCCGCCAAAAGTGGATGTTCGGCGTGCCGATCATCGCTGGGGTTGGCTGGGTCAGCCTGTTGTTTGCGCCGCGCGTCGGCGCGGTCTTGCTCACACTCGGCAGCCTCGGCACACTGGCGATCCTGGGCGTGATGGTCAAACGCGAGCCACACATCCACACCATCACCATGGGCGTCGGTGCGCTTGCTTTCGTGGTCGGCAATTTTTTGTGGATGATGGGACTTCCCATCTTCCAGATCGTTTTCTGGTGGATGACCTTTCTCGTGCTGACGATCGGCGGTGAACGGCTCGAACTCAGCCGAGTGCTGAAACCAACCCCCGGGCAGATTCGCCTCTTCAGCCTGGTCGCTGCCGCGCTTGTGGCTGGGGCAATCCTCGCCACCTTTGACTTGAACTCCGGGTCACGCCTCGGCGGCGCTGCTATGCTAGGGCTTGGATTCTGGTTTCTGCGCTACGACCTCGCTTCACGCAACATCCGTCACCCCAACCCATTGACGCGCTACATCGCCATCTGTCTCTTCGGCGGGTACTTCTGGCTGGTAATTGCGGGCGGCATGTTTTTGTATCATGGAGCGCTCTACGCGGGTCCGCTCTATGATGCCGCCCTGCACGCGGTTTTCGTCGGCTTCGTGTTTGCCATGATCTTCGGTCATGCTCCCATCATCTTCCCCGCCATTCTGGGAGCGCAGATCAAGTTTTACCCCGTGTTCTACGCCCATCTCATTCTGCTGCACCTATCGCTCATCACGCGCATCGTCGGAGACTTGACCAATCAAATGGAGATCCGCAAATGGGGCGGACTGCTCAATGAAACCGCCATTCTGCTCTTTCTGGCGTTGACAGTTTTTCCATTGTCAAAGGGAGGAAGGAATAATGCCCACCATCACGCGTTGGTTTATCAAAGCCGCACTCGTCTCCCTCGTTTTGGGTTTGGCGGCGGGAATTTGGCAGCAGGTCGCGAGCGCTGCGGGGATGTTCCCCGTTTACCTACACCTGTTGACCTTCGGCTGGCTGACCCAATTGATCTTCGGCGTCGCCATCTGGATGTTTCCAATGCACAGCAAAGAACATCCGCGCGGACCTGAGTGGCTGGTCTGGAGCGTTTTTGCACACTCAATTTGGGGTTGCTTCTGAGAGTCGTCTTCGAACCGCTTCAAAGCCTTTCGCCCACAACTTTGGGCGCATGGGCGCTTGTTGCCGCCTCAATTCTGCAATGGTATTCGGGCATAGGATTTGCCGCCGCCGTTTGGAAGCGGATTCGGACGAAGTAAATGCCGCGCTTAAGTAGTATTTTCATCCGCGCTTCGCTGGTCTATCTTGTGCTGGGGTTTACCTTCGGCAGTCTCATCCTTGCCCAAAAAGGTGTTCCCTTTGCCCCATTCATTTGGGCTCTGCTCCCGATTCACATCGAATTTCTGATATTAGGCTGGCTGACTCAACTGGCGCTGGGCGTTGCATTTTGGATTCTGCCGCGTCTCACTAGCAACACGCCCCGCGGAGATGAGCGCTGGAGTTGGGCGACATTCGCGCTGGTCAACCTTGGCATTGCAGTCAACATTGCAGCCCCTTACGCGGGATTTATCTGGCTGGGACTGTTGGCGCGGATTTTGCAAGCGGCTGGAGTCGCCGCATTTGCCATTGGCAACTGGCAACGCATCTACCCTCTAAAATTTTCGTTTTCAGCCAGACAATGAACATCTGGGAGTGTCTAAAAACTCTTACCCCAGAGCACGCTACAGGGGGAGCAAATCAACCTGCGCAAACCCTATTTGCGCTAGCGCAAAGACAGCACGGGGGAAAAATGATATTCTTTGTTCATCATGAAAGATGATTTTGACCTTTCTGAAATAAGCGTGGAAAGTTTTCTAAAGTCCACTCCCAAGGCTGTCAGGTTTTTTATTGGCAGGCATGCCACCTGCATAGGGTGTGGTTTCGCGCGCTTTTGCACGTTGAAAGATGTCGTCAACATCTATCAACTTGATGAAAAGTTATTTCTCGAAGAACTCGCCAAAATCGCCATTCAAAAATATTAATATGGAGAGCAAAATGAAATCATTCACGAAATTTCTACTATTGACCGTCGTATTGACAGCTTTCATTGCAGCCTGTGCAAGTAAAGACTCCCAGCTTACAAGCAAGGAATATGTACTCACCACTGAAATAAGAGACGGTAACTTGATCTTTCTAGGCGTCAGCGATGAGATTAACGGCATCGCAAATCCCACTCTAAGCGCCGGCCCTGGCGAAACAATTACAGTGACTCTGATCAACGGCGGCATGGGCCAGCATGATATCACCTTCCCTGAAGTCAAAGCCCGCACAGAAGTGGTCAAAGAAAAGGGCGAGGAAACATCGGTTACATTTACCGTGTCAAATACTCACGGAGAAATGGAATATTATGACAGCGTAGCCAACCATGCCGAATTGGGCATGAGAGGCATCTTGCTTGTTAGCATGGCAGGGGAAGCCTCTGCTCCCTCAACGCAAAGTTCTACACAAAGTTCTGGACAGAACTCTGCCGATCCGCAGGTGATTGCCGCATTCCAAAAAGGTACATGTGGAAGCTGCCATGTCATCCCGGGCATCCCCAATGCCGCAGGCGTGATCGCGCCTGATCTTTCAAACGTGCATCTTGCTGCTCTAAAATACTTTGACGGCGGCTCATACTCAGGTGAGGCGACCACTGCCGAGGAATACATCCACGAATCGATTCTCGATCCCAATTTGTTTGTTGCGCCCAAATGCCCCACTGGCGCATGTGCTCCCAACATTATGCCTGCCACATTGAAAGACTCGTTGACAACTGACGAAATTAATTTAATTGTCAAATATCTCGATGGGCTTCCCTCTGGTGCATATGGCACTGGTGACGCAGCAGCCGAAACCGCGCCCGTTGCCGCGCAAGCTCCTGCCACTGGCGCAGACATTGTCCGCGACCCAACCGACCTGCCCGCCCCGCTCGAAATCCGCGAACCGACCACCGTCCGCATTGACCTGGAAGCTGTGGAAGTGGAAGGTCAACTCGCTGATGGAACCACCTTCACCTATTGGACGTTCAACGGCGCAGTCCCCGGACCCTTCTTCCGCGTGAGACTGGGTGACACCATCGAAGTCCACATGACCAACAACACCTCCAGCAGCATGAATCACTCTGTTGACTTCCACGCAGTCACAGGTCCAGGCGGCGGCGCAGTCATGACCCAAACCCAACCCGGACAGGAAAGCGTCTTCACCGCAAAAGCGCTCAACGTCGGACTCTTCGTTTACCATTGCGCCACCCCAATGGTTGCGCATCACATCTCGAACGGCATGTATGGCCTCATCCTCGTTGAGCCTGAAGGCGGCTTGCCCCCAGTTGACCGCGAGTTCTACGTCATGCAAGGCGACATTTACACAACGGGCGCATTCGGCGAACAAGGCCAGCAAACGACAGACATCACCAAAATGCTCGACGAAGACCCTGAGTATGTTGTCTTCAACGGCGCAGTAGGCTCGCTCACTACACAGAAACCGCTCAAAGCAAATGTAGGAGAAACCGTGCGCATCTTCTTCGGTGTGGGTGGACCCAATCTCACATCCTCATTCCACGTCATCGGTGAAATCTTCGATAGAGTGTACGACCAGGCATCGCTCACAAGCGCGCCTCTCACCGACGTACAAACCACCATTGTCCCACCCGGCGGCGCAACCATGGTTGAATTCGATCTTGAAGTCCCTGGCAACTACATTCTTGTTGACCATGCTCTCGCACGTCTCCAACGCGGGTTGGCTGGTTACCTGATCGTCGAAGGACCAGACGCCCCCGAAATCTTCCTCGGCACCCCCTCCGCTGGGAGCGGTCACTAAAATCAATAGACAAGCTCGCTGAACCTAAAACACACAAAAATGACCTGCCACATACCGAGCAGGTCATTTTTATGTCAGGATTGAATGGGAAAAAACCGACCAAGTCGCGGCATCATGCACGTGGAAAGAGCAAAGTTAAGCATATCAAAAAGGAGCTATTATGTCTGACCCAACGTCCCAAATTTATTTCGTAAATGTAAAAGAAAAGCTGTTTTGCAACTGATGGTCCTAGGCCACAATTTCTGATTGACACACCGCAATTCAAGGCATTGGTTGTTGGGTTGGAAGCAGGTGGAAAAATTCCTGTTCACCCTGGTGAGACGGCGATGTATCATTTTCTCGAAGGTACAGGGATAATGACCATTGGCGACGAGTCTTTCGAGATCAACCCAGGCGTGACGGTTGTCGTACCGAGCGGCGTGCGGCGCGGCATGAATGCAAAGACTCGGGTTATCTTTTTGGGGTCCAAAGGAGAATCGTAGCTCCAGCTGAGGCGATTCCTCTATTATCTTTAATCCTCATCATACAGATGGGATTAGAAAAAATATAAACGGACTCTGAATAATTGTTTCAGAGTCCGTTTATTATGATCACAAGTTATTTCCCTCAAAATGAGGAGACCGGACAATATCCTCCACCGTGTCAAATCCATTCGTCATAAGCTACGAGTTAGATCACATTCCTATTAGCCGCCAATCCCTTCAACAGTGCGCCGACAACGTACGCTACACCCGCCGCCAGCCCACCGACGATAAGCATTTCCAGGCCGCTGCGAATGGGGTTAAGTTTGGTTACCAGTACTTTTGATGCGCCCAGCCCAAAAGAGCCAGCGCAGATAGCGCGATGGAGATGGGGAAAGCCGCTTCTGATGAAATTGGAAAGCCAGCCCAAGTAGATAAACGATCAATGGCACCGCGCCTGCGATGATGAATGAGATAAACGTCACCAGCCCATTGGTGAGGGGATTGCTCTCGTCTTCCATCATTCCCAATTCATCCAACATCATGGCTTTCACCCAGCGCTTTGGCTCACGGCTTTGGATTTGCACTAATTGGTGTGCTTCATCCTCCGTGTAACCACGTTTGAGATAGACCTCGATTAACTCGGATCGCTCGCCATCGGGAAAGTGTTCCACTTCCCAAGCCTCACGCTCCCACTCCTTGCGATAATATTCCTGTTCACTTTTGGTCGACAGGTACGCACCTGTTGCCATTGAAAAACCGTCTGCGAAAAGGTTAGCCAACCCGAGGATGAGAATGACAGGCGTACCCAATTGCGCGCCCACCACGCCGCTCACCACTGCAAATGTGGTGATGATTCCGTCCAACCCACCGTAAACCATTTCGCCGAGATACTGGCTCTCTGCGCCGCCATGTTCCTCTGACGCTTGTGAGATGGCTTTGTGCGCGTGCGCACGCGCCGAAGCCTGCTTGTCGCCGTGTTCAAAAGCCTTGCGTGCCTCTTCGAGTCGTTTGGATGGTCCTGTCATTTTATTGATCTCCTGTTTTTTTCTTTACACCACATGTGTGACAGCAGGTTGTGCTGTAGTAGGAATTGGTGATACAGTGCTGCTTCAATAGGCAGCATAATCAGGAGCGCCTGCCCTGTCAAAGATAATGGGCAATAAGCCTACCTGTAAAGAAACCGATATGCTACTGACGGCCATGAGAAACACAAGCATATAGAACAAGTCATGGGCTACCTTGCCAATCCAATCCAAAAATGCATTACCCGCTGTGCAATGATCTGACTTGTACGTTCTTCCGTTTCCATTTTGTCCAGTATGGCAACATCCATAGATATGCGCCGCTGATTGCCATGATAATCATGAGCATCGCCTGTATACGCTGAGCATTATCACCCAAAGGTGTTCCGCGCGTGAAGATGACAGTCAACAGTAATGCAATGAAAGGCAGAACAAGCCAGCGGTGAAACTTGCGCAACCATTTATTTAGAAATTTGTTCATAGTTTTATCCTCATTTGATCTGATTATCTTAACATATACCAGAGTAGTTTGAATTAAATATGTTTCACTCATAGCGCAACGCTTCAATGGGCTTCAAGCCTGCGGCATGATTAGCCGGGTAAATGCCGAAGAACAATCCCACGGCCACTGAGAAACTGACCGCCAGAATAACAGATTGAGATGTGACGACAGCGCTGGTCACCCCTGAAGCATTTACCAGCAAGGCAATGCCCACGCCAACGGCAATGCCGATTGCGCCTCCTGCCAGGCTTAGGATGATCGCCTCCAACAGGAACTGGGTCAGGATATCCACCTTGCGTGCGCCCATGGCTTTACGTAATCCGATCTCGCGCGTGCGTTCCGTCACCGAGACCAGCATGATATTCATGATGCCAATTCCGCCGACCAGCAGACTGATGGCAGCAATCGCACCCAAAAATACCACCAGAATATTAGTGACCTGCGTGAGGGTTGCCAGCAAATCAGCCTGGCTGACCACGCTGAAATCGCCTTCCTCACCAGATTTGAAACCGTGCCGTCGTAGGAGCAGGGTATTGATCTGATTGGTAATCGCATCCACACGCTCTTCATTTCCGACCACAACGTTCACCGAAGTAACAACAGATTCTCCCTGCGCGTTACGTCCATCAAAAATTTTGGTCTGTGCGGTGGTGATGGGAACGATGATGGCGTTATCGGGATCGCTAAAGCGTGAACCACCCTGAGGGACAGAATCCCCACCACGGTCAGCGAGACGCGCCCGCCCGCAGCGCCGGCATCGAGACTTTAATTTTCTGTCCAATTGGGTCGAAGCCACCGAACAGGTCGCTCGCGGCAGTGCTTCCTAAAACAGCCACTGTCTCACGTCCACTCACATCTCCTTCGGTGATAAAACGTCCACGACTGATTTTCCATGCCAAAAGCTGTGAGATATTCAGGAGTGGTGCCGGTGACTTTGGTGTTTATATTGGCAGAACCAAAGATCACTTGTGTATTGCCTGTAAACTCCGGCGCAACAATGGTTGCATCCGGTACGTTGCGCGGATCTGCGATGGCTTGTGCATCAGCGTAGGTCAGGCTGGCAGCGCTTCCGCTCGGAGCTTGCACTCCGCCCATTTGAAACGAGCCAGGCGCGACAAAGAGCAGGTTCGATCCAGCCCCGCTAATTGAGCCGCATTACTTTCCTGTACGCCCTGTCCAATGGAAAGCAGGGCAATGACTGCCGCTACGCCGATGATAACTCCCAGCATGGTCAACCCGGAGCGCATTTTGTTGGCGTTCAAACCATTCCACGCCGTTATTAAACTTTCAATCCAGTCCATTATGCGACTCCTTGTTGCTGCGGTTCTGCAATCAGCCCATCCTGAAAGTAGATGACACGCTGCGCCTCGGGCGGCGACCTTGGGATCATGGGTTACCATCACCGCCGTCAGTCCCTGTTCGCGGTGCAGGCGATGCAAGATTTCCATCACCTCCGCGCCGGACTTTGAATCCAGGTTGCGAGTTGGTTCGTCAGCCAGCAAAATGGACGGTTGTTGTGCCACTGCACGGGCAATCGCCACGCGCTGTTGCTGTCCGCCGGAAAGTTCGATGGGAAGATGGCGCATGCGATCTCCCAATCCAACCAGTTCCAACATTTCGCGCGCGCGTTTGGCACGATCGCCCGCGCGGCAGGCGCTTATCACCGCGCTGGTATTGCAGGGGTAACAGCACCTGTTGAAGTGCATTTACACGTGAGAGCAAGTTGAAACTTTGGAAGACAAAGCCAATCTCGCGGTTGCGGACGGAGGCAAGTTGGGAGTCATCCATGCCGCTCACTTCTACGCTATTCAGCCAGTACTCGCCGGCGGTGGGCGAATCCAGGCAGCCGATGATGTGCATCAGCGTGGATTTACCCGAGCCAGATGGTCCGGTAATCGCCACCCATTCGCCTTTGGCGATCTCAAGCGAGACGCCGCCCAGTGCATGGACTTCCGCATCGCCCATCCCATACACTTTGGTCATGTTTTGAATTGCGATCATCTCATTTTCCCCCACTAAAAATGGGATTGTGCATTAACTGGGTGTCTTGGACGGGATTGGCATACACCGTTACCACATCCCCTTCTTCAATACCACTCAGGATTTCAATCTGCGTATCGGTGATCAAGCCCATCGTCACCGCACACGCTTTGTTCAGATACAGTCACTCGCGTGAGGTAAGCCTGCCCACCCTCCGTTTCGACTGCACGGAAGGGAACGACCAATGTGTCCCTGCGTTCCTCGAAGGTGAACATGACATTCACGGTCATGCCGGAGCGCAGAGGAAGATCGGTTGGATCGATGCGAACTGTAACAGGATAAAGAACCACACCCGACTGGACATCGGCGGTTGGCGCAATCTTGATCACCTCGCCGCTCACTTCCATGCCGGGGAAGGCATCCACTATGACGACAACCGTCATACCCGCCTCAATTCGCGCTACATCGGTTTCATCCAGGTTGACATCAACATCCAGGTTTGCAAGATCGCTCAAGATAATGACTGCTTGACCGCTATTTGCCATTTCGCCCGACTCGACAAACAATGTCGTGACGTTACCATTAATGGGCGCCTTCAGTGTAGCTTGCTCCAGCCGCCATTCCGCCTGTTGCAGGGAAACTTGCGCCTGTTCCAGTTTGGCTTTGGATCTTTTCACTTGAACAGATTCTTCGTAGTAATCCTCCCGCATGTCTGAAAGATCATACTCTGCGATGGACACCGAGATGCGCCTGTTCCACCTGCCATTCCAAATCCTGTATATCTAACTGCAGGAGGAGTTGCCCTGCTTCCACTTGCTCTCCCTCAGTTACAAGCGTTTCCGCCACCCGTCCGCCTGTTGTGAATGCCAGTCCAATTTCAGCACGCGGCACAATACTACCGAGGCATCCACCGTCATGGATAGATCGCTGCGTTCAACGACTGCGGTTTCTGTCGCAGATGATTCGACTGCCGCCGCTTTTTTTGCGGCAACCTGACGATAAGCCATAAAACCCAGCACAGCGATCACGACGACGATGGAAACGGTCAAAATATTTTTCTTGTTCATGAGTTTTTCCTTTTAATCCAGATGAGTCTTGTCATTATAGAAGGGTGTTCCATTTTCCCGTCCGACTTTTGTCGGAAAAAACCATCCAAATGGCGCGGGATCCTCCATTGAGTCAAGGCGTCGAGAATTTCGTCTGGCAGGTCTGCAAAATGCCGCACAGCCGCGTCATCCGTGAGTTGACAAAGGGGCGTTGATAGAGGGGAAACAACATATCCGCATTTTGACCACATAGGTTGGGCGGAGCCGGCAATGATTCAGGGCAAATAACAATCGGGTTCAGAAACCCGACAAAAGTCGGGACAGGAAGCGGGGGAAAAGGATAAAGTCAGGCATATCAAAAAGGAGTCCATATGCCTGACATCTATTTCACAGACACAAAATCCAAAGCAGTCTTTTCGACAGAAGGTCCGAAGCCGCAATTCCTGATCAACACGCCGCAGTTCAAGGCGCTGGTCGTGGGGCTGGAAGCGGGCGGACAAATTCCCGTTCATCCTGGCGAGGCGGCAATGTATCACTTTCTCGAAGGCGAGGGACTGATGACCGTTGACGATGAAGCCTTCGCCATCAAACCTGGCGTGACGGTGGTGGTGCCGAGCGGCGCGAAACGCGGCATGAATGCAAAAACCCGCGTTGTCTTTCTCGGTTCGAAAGGGGAGAAATAACATGATGCAAGATTCGCCCAAACGTTATCACCCCTTGCAAGTCACATTGCATTGGCTAACCGTTGCCCTCGTCTTCGCGGCGTTCATCTTCGGTAAATATTCCAGTTTCCTTCCGAACGACGCAAGCGAAATCGCGCCGCTTCGGATTCACATGTTGTTGGGCATTACTATGCTGCTCGTGATCATCGTCCGCTTCATAACACGGATGAAAGTCCCGCGTCCCGCCTACGCATCAACAGGGAACGCCTTCCTTGACGGGTTCGGCAAGTTCGTGCATTACGCCCTGTACCTGCTGGTCTTTTTGATGTCGGTCAGCGGAATGTCCCTTTCCCTGCAAGCAGGACTTCCCTCCATCGTTTTCTTCGGATCGGGCACACCCTTGCCCGCAGACTTCTTTGACTTTGCCGCGCGTATGTTACACGGCTTCATCGCACCCGCGCTGTTCCTGCTCATCCTTCTGCATGTTGGCGCAGCGTTCTATCACCAATTTGCGCTCAAGGATAATTTACTGTCGCGCATGTGGTACGGAAAAGGATAACCCACCGATGAAACAAACTTTATTGGTCGCAGTTCTGACTCTGCTTATCACTGCCTGCGGCGCGCAGGGTAATGAAACAAATCCAGGCATGGGCATGAATAACGACGGCATGATGACGCGCCACCATGCTGAAATCCCAGCGGAATATGCGGGCTTGAAGAATCCAATCCCTGCTGATGAGGAATCTCTTGAACGCGGCGCGACGCTTTACACAACGAACTGCGCCAGTTGTCACGGTGACGGCGGCATGGGCGATGGACCTGCTGGTTCGGCGCTCGTCCCTGCTCCTGCGGCAGTGGCACACACCAGCCAAATGATGGCGGATGATTATCTGTTCTGGCGCCTCAGCGAGGGCGGCACACCTTTCGCCACATCCATGCCTCCCTGGAAAGTTTTGGATGAACAAGCGCGCTGGGACATGGTCAATTACATGCGCGCACTTGGCGCAGGGACGGTGAATCCGGCCGTCGGTATGGGCGGAGAAGCGTATGATCCCGCCGTGCCAGCCGCGCACCAAGCTGAGATGCTCGCGCAGGCTGTGGATCAGGGTCGTTACGCAGGGAAGAAGCAGACACCTTTAAACTCGTCCACGATGCAGTGGAGCAATATCGAACCGAACATCCTGAAATCATGAACAGCGGGAAGAACGCCACCGAGCGCGAAGCGACGATCCTTTCTGCGCTGGTGGATGAAAACATCATCACACAAACTCAGGCAGATGCGTTTCAAGATATTCATGATCGACTCGGAACTTCAGGCTTGATGCCGTAAATAAAGACATCGTCCCGAGGTTTAAATGGCAACCAGACTCAAGCCTCAAACCTTCGGGATGTTCTACACAAGGAAAATAAAATGCCTATCCCATATCTTCTCACTACATTGTTGTTCACATTGGTCGCCATGTTCATCGCGGCGGATGCGTCACTCGTCAGCGTGAACTTGATCGGAGCCTTCCCTGCGTTGCGTTGGGTACGCGTGCATTTCATCACGCTGGGGATTCTCTCACAGGTGATCTTCGGCTTGCTCCCCCTGCTCATCGCTTCACTCTCAAAAAAACCAAAGCCTGCCATGCGTTGGGACATCTGGCTGACTCTTAACGTCGGCTTCATTGCCCTCGTGGCTGGCTTCGCTGGAGTGAACCAACCGATGATCTTCGCGGGCGGCACGCTTATTTTCATCTCCGCCACATTACTGCTCCTCCAACTCTGGAACGTACGCGGCGGCGATGCACCTGAAAGCCTCAAGTTTTACATCACGGGTATGTTCTATCTGCTCGTGGGCATCATCATCGGCACGGGTCTCTGGCTCAACTGGAGCGAAGCGCTCTACATCAAAGTTCCGCTCGAAGCGCACATCCACGCCAATTCGTGGGGATTTATGTCGCTGGTCTTCGCGGGTCTGCTCGTGGACTTCGTCCCGATGATCACGGGTCGCCCGCTCAGTTCAACAAAAAATGTTTCACTTATTTATTGGGGCATGACTCTCGGCGCGTTCGGTCTCGTACTGGGACCGTGGCTCGGCGGCAGTCTACCTCCCACCGTTTCAGGTTTGATCTTGCATTTGAGTTCAACGATCTGGATGGTGGTCTTGCTGATCAAAGCCTTCAAGCAAAGCAGCAAGTTGAACAGCGCAGGCGCATGGCATTTGGTCTCTTCATATGTGTGGATCATCGCCCCGATCGGGATGGCTCCGTTTATCATGTTTGGAATCGTTGAAGGCGCGCCCATTGAACAAACAGCGCCTCAAGCCTTAATTTATGGCTGGGTACTGCAATTTGGCATTGCCCTCATCCCGTACATTGCCCGCCGATTCTTCCTCAAGGATGAGACTCTACAACTCGGCGGAAGTTGGTTGAGTCTGGCATCTGCCACAGCGGGGAGTCTGTTTGTGTGGGCAAGCATCTTCATCGTCCCAGCCAGAGGCGTATTGTATGGAATCGGATTCGCGTTGTTTGCCATCGCCTTGATCCATCCATTAAAAGAACTCGTTGAAATCGCGCGGACGGGTTTGCAAAAGATCGAAGCATCGTAATCATGGAAATCACAAAAGATACGCGTGTATCCGCCATCCTTGAAGAATACGGCGACATCGCCGATGTGATGGAAGTATTTGGCATCAAGCGTGTGGGGCGCTATTCCCTGAGAATGCTTGCCGCAAAAGCAGTCACCGTTGAATGGGCGGCGCGCATCCATCGTGTGCCACTTGCAGAATTTCTTGATATTCTGCATCAGCAACGACAAAAAAAAGTCTATTGAGACTTAAAGGAATATGCCAATGAACATGTCACTGAATCAAATCGCGTCCATTCTCGCTTTTATCATCGGAATCATGTCCATCGTCGCGGGCGGAAAAGCCATGCAGGGTTGGAACCCTGGTTATTCCGTTCTCACGTGGCTTCCTGTATACAATTTCGTAATGGGCATTCTCGCTCTCATCCCCGCTGTTTTGATTTGGATAAATCACCGTTACGCAATGATCACATCCATTGCAACTTTCGGCATCCATGCGCTTGTGTTGTTGATTCTCTTCACCGCCTTTCGCAACGCAGTTGCATACCAAAGTCTCGCCGCCATGATGTTTCGCATGATCACCTGGGTTGCGATCCTCATGCTGATGTACTTTCAGGCGCGGAAAGAAATATAACTATGCCATTGCTCAAGCGGATATGAGTTACCCATTGGATGAATGGCAATTCATATCCGCTCTTGAAGCAATCAAGTTGACCCCTCAACTCAACTACTTGGTTTTCCCAATAATAACGCTCCACACTTCTGGACCCTTCTCCACATAATCCCACGTGAACTGATCCGCGCGCTCCGCCTGGAATTGATAATACAAAGGTTTGGGGTCATGATCGTTGACGAGTAGGAAGTTCTCGCCTGGTTGCAACGATTCAAATGTTTCGAAAATGCGTTGGTGACGATACATGGGTGCAAGCGTACGCACGTCAACAGTCGTCCTGGGTGTATTTGTGGTGGATTGTAAATCGCTCATTCTAATGCTCCTGTTTCAATTGGTTTGTGATTTGACGTCAATTTTCCGTTCGTTCACTTGATGAATGAACGGAAAATTGCATCTTTATAAATCAATCCTATCAAGAGATCGTAACCCTTCTTTGTGCTAGAGCAAACAGAGATGCCCTTATTCACGGTTATGAATGTCTATTGGGAGGAAGTTTACAAACGAAAATATGTATATCCAGCACAAGGCCGGCATAATGTAGTTCCTTCGTGCATCACTTCCCGCTGATTGATGATCTCCTCGCCACAGATCTCACAAGATGCGCGCCTCCCTGCCTGACCAACGATCTGTTTCACAGGAACAGTCAACTGCACCCGTTGCCAGTGAAATAGCAATTCATCGGGGATGTATTTATAACCGATGAGCTGTGCTTCCCACTTATTGCGAGCAGACGGAGCATATTCCCATGCTTGTTCGCGGGCGCTTGCTCGTGGCACAACTCGAATGGCTTGTTCGGTGAGCGTATCCACAAACGTGACGGCGGTTTTGCCGTAATCTTCGATGCGCAGGGTGCGCCTGCCGACGTAACAACCCGTTGCGGCGGAGACTCCGTCCACGAAACAGCCGTCTGTTTCAGAGATGGCTAGGAGACGTTTGTCAGATTGAGGCAAAGGAATCTCGAGCAGGCGCCCAGCCAAAAGTCCGATACGAACGCCGAGTACTTGTCGAGGACAAATTTTGTGATGATGAGTCGCGCTGAGAGTCAGCAGGTCGTCAAGTTCGGGTATAGAAATCGGGGAAATTTCCACAATTCACCTATTCAGTTAACTGCTCAGACGGGGTCAGATGCCACATCATGGAAATCCAGTTGATTCTCCAATGCAGGGGAAGCTTTTTGTAACAGGCTCATCACCGTGATGTGTAACCAGCCAAAGCTGACTGCGGTGATCACGAACATGAGGAAGAATGTGGATTGAGGAATGAACGTCCATTTTTGAAAAGCGGCGAACATGGGCGGCAGGAAGAACCCACCGAGCGCGCCCAACATGCCGACCAACCCACCGACTGCGCCGACATCTTTCGGAAAATATTCGGGGATATATTTGTACACGGCGGCTTTGCCAACGCCCATGCAGATGCCGACGATGAACACCCAAAAGGTGAACCATGTGACGCCCATCGAAAATGCGAACGCTTCACGTTGACCGCTGGGGTCAACACTGGTTGGAACATCGAGAACGATTTTTGCGCTGGGCAGGGAGAGGAAGAAGCATGCTGCCAACATCACACCGAAGACCCAATACATCATGCGCCGTGCACCAAATTTATCTGAGAGGTAGCCTCCTAATGGTCGCAAGAGGCTTGCGGGGAAAATGAACAACGCAGTCAACAATGCGGCGTGTTTCAATTCCAATCCGTATACGTCCACATAATATTTGGGGAGCCAGACCGAAAGCGCAACGTATGCGCCGAACACCACCACATAATACAAACTGAATCGCCAGACACGAACGTACTTCAACGGCTTAAGCATTTCTTTCATCGGGCGATCTGCGCCAGGTTTGATATCCTGTTTCGGCGTGAAGACCCAGATGGCGACGGCGGTGATGCTCAATAGGATGCAATACATAAAGGGGACGAAACGCCACCCACCTGGGATGAATCCACCTGCCAAGCCTGCCGCTGGAACGATGGCGATCAACGCGGGACCGATTAACTTGGTTACTGATGCCCCAACATTTCCCGCGCCGAAGACTCCCAGCGCAAATCCTTTTTGATGAGAGGGATACCACGCCGAGTTCCATGAAATGCCAATCGAGAAGGCATTACCTGCCATGCCAACGAAGAATGCCCAGATCATTAACTCGTTGTAGGTGTCAGCTTGACTGACCATGTAGGATGGAATGATGGTCGCCAAGACCAATAGCGTGAAGACGATGCGTCCGCCGAAGCGATCGGCGAGAATGCCAAACAGCAAACGCCATAACGAACCGTTCAAGATGGCAATGGCGGCGAGCCAGGCTTAACTTGCACGTCGGTCAATCCAAATTCCTTGCGGATCGGGATTCCCAACACGCCAAACATCAACCAGACGGCGAACATCAATGTAAAGCCGATGGTGGAAAGCATTAAGACGCTGGTTTTATTTTTTTGATTTGTATTTTCTGCGGTCATTAATATATGTCTCTTTCAAAAATGAATGGGAATCCGAAAGTTCTACTTTCGGTGTTTCCTGAAGTAGAACTTCAGGAGTCCGCAATCAATTAGGATGGTTTTTCACAACCTTTGCGAGTGTAGTACCACCAGTTGATGGCGGTGGCGATGACGAAGAAAACTACGGTGCCGTAGAAAAATGGCAGCGGGGAACCTGTGTTCGTGATCGAAGAACCGATCAGCGTGGAGAAGATGAACGGTCCATACGCCGCAATTGCCGCTGTCCAGCCGATGACGCCTGCGCTTTGACGGGGCGAGTCAGCGAAGATGATGGGATATTGTCTGAAGGTAGCGGCGTTGCCGATACCTGTGAAGAGGAACAGGAACAACATAAAGGCGACGAAGAGCGTGAACTGATCCAATGAAGTCGGTGTAAACAAACCGAGGAACGCCATCGCCAGTGTGCCGATAATCAAGGCGATGCCTGTGATGTGTGTCAGAATGGCGCCGCCGTATTTGTCAGCAACGGGACCAAACACAATGCGAGCCAGTGAACCGATCAACGGACCGAGGAATGCGTATTTCAATGGGTCGGGTGCGCCTTCAAAAGACCCATAGAGTGATTTAATCAACAGGGGAAAAGCAGCAGACAATCCTGAGAAAGAACCGAAGGTCATCACATAGGTGATCATCGTACAGAACCACGTATGCTTCATCCCGAAAATATCCATCTGTTCTTTGAAAGAGGCTTTGATGGGCACGCTCTTCAAATACATCCATGCCAGAACACCCATGATGATAAGGAAGGGCACATAAACGAAAGCCGCATTCTGGAGCCAGATGGGTTTGGCCACGTCTTTGACGGTCATGGTTTTGCGAGCCGCCTGCCAGCCGGCCGCAAAGCCGATGATCCACGGGGTTAGGGAATTGCGTGAGGCTGACGCCGAAGTTGCCGATGCCCGCTTGAATGCCGAGCGCGGTACCTTGTAATTTTTTCGGGAAGAAGAAACGGGTGCTGGGCATGTAGGAGGAGAAGTCGCCGCCGCCGAAGCCCGCTGAAAAAGCCAGCACCATGAACAACCAGAACGGCGTGTTGGGATTCATCACTGCCAGACCGATGCCAACACAGGGAATCAACTTCAGGAACGTGGTGATGGTGATGACATGACGCGAGCCATATATTGGGATGAGGAACGTGTGCAGGATGCGGAACGTGCCGCCCGCCAGCCCAGGCATTGCCGCCAGCCAGAATAATTGCATCGTGCTGAATTTGATCCGATCTGCGGCATACGCACGACGATACCGCTCATCATGAACCATGAGGCAAAGGACAGAGTCAGCGCCAGCGTTGTGATGGTCAGTGTGCGCCAGGCGATCTTACTGCCTGTCTCTTTCCAGAATTCGGGATTTTCAGGTTCCCATTTGGTAAGCCAGGTGTTGTTCATTCGTGATTGTCTCCGTGAGATGAGTTGACTTGCGGGAGTGTCAAAAGGATGGGGCAAGGAATTTCGGCCCCAGAAAACTCTTTAGGAGTTCAAAAAAAAAAAATCTAAAAAATCTGTGGCGGCTCTGGGCCTGAGGCCGCAGGCACACGTGTGGCTAAGCCCACGACATTACACCTAATTTACGAACTGGCTTTCCGCCGAGTCCAAATGACGAGTTGGAAGCGCCGCCACAGGTATGAGAGTGGGAAGGTTGCGATATGCACCAGTCTGCTGAACGGCATCAGCGCGAATAACAGGAAGCCCGTGAGGAAATGGAATTTATGCGCAAGCGGCATGGCTGTGACATATTGCGGTGCAGGTTGGAAAAAAGCCAGCGAGTTCATCCAGGGTGTGGCGGTATGCAGGAACCAGGTCGCGCCCCAGCGATAGGCAAAGGCAAGCACGAGTCCAAAGAAAACCTGCCCGAACAACAAACTCAAGATGATCCAGTCCACGGGCGTGGTGACAGCTCGAATTTTGGAATTGGTAAGCCGCCGATAGAGCATGATGCCTGCGCCCACCAAAGCCATGATGCCCAAAACCTTTGCCAGCCAGTTCAGAGAGATAAAGCAATTCGGGCGTGCTGTGCAAAGCCGCCATCACTTTTGGAATGGCAAAGCCTGCCAGGTGGATGAACGTGGTCGGAAGGATGCCGTAGTGCCAGAGTGTGGAGCCCCAAAACTGCAAGTCGTTTTCGAGGAACTGTGAAGACAGACTCGTGAATGAATATTGATTGGTCAGGTAACGATAGATCGTCCCGACGATCCCGATGGCAAGCGCCACATAAGGGAATACGACAAAAAGTAGAATATCAGTCATGACTCAATTCCTTTTCAGGGGTGCGGACAAGAAACAGTTGAAGCGCCGAGAGAAGCCCAAAGTATGGGTTCTCGGATTCCTCACCGAAGACTTTCAACATTTTTTCCAGCGCGGGCATGATGCCATCGTTGATCAACGCCTGACAGAACTCGTCCTGTCGGTTGGTTGCATCTAATCCAATAAAACGCAGGACAACCGCCAGGTTGTCTGGCAATTCCTGCACAGCGGAGTAGCCGACGCCGTGATAGGCTTCGTTCAACTGCGCCATGAAGGCTCCGCGTTTATAACTTTCGCCAAACAACTGATACCCAAGATAGGGATAGCAGACGGGTTGCATGTCGAACGTGGTGGTGAACAGTTCCCGCATCTTTTCCAGGGACAGTTGGTCGAGCTTGCGAACGAATTTTTCCAACGCCTCAGCGGATTCGGGGGAAAGCGGCGTTAGTTGTTCGAGCAA
This sequence comes from Candidatus Villigracilis proximus, assembly GCF_016717045.1. Lineage (NCBI taxonomy): Bacteria > Bacillati > Chloroflexota > Anaerolineae > Anaerolineales > Candidatus Villigracilaceae > Candidatus Villigracilis > Candidatus Villigracilis proximus. The sequence continues at coordinate 139,132 of NZ_JADJUO010000002.1, forward strand.
TCGTCCTGCCTGCTCTGTCATTTCGGAGGCAGGATATTCCAACAGCGCGGCGAACGAGTCAAATAACAAGGAGGTTGAATCTTTAGACATGGCTTACAAACCTCTCTGCGGACCCTGGCGTTTGCCGAAGCCAGTCTCTGCCTTGCGTTGTTGCGGATCGTGCGTCTCTTCGATGTCGCCTTCGCGGCTGTAGGGCGGGATGACAAACCGTTCCTGATACGTGGGCAGGGATGTCAGGCGATAGATGGCTTCCGCTTCTTCGGCGGTCATGCCCGCTTTGGCGAGCGCGGCGGCGGCTTGTTCGGTCGTCACATCGCCGACAGTTTCAGCGCGTTTGTAGAGACGGACAGCGATCATTTTCTGATAGGACTTGATGACCAGTTCGTCATTCCCTGCCGCCAACGTGCGCGACATGTAGCGGACAGGCACGCGGGCATTCTCCAGTGAACTGAACAGATCGGTTTCCACGCGCTGGGTGCCGTTTTCCTGAGTCGCATTGAGGACGGGCAGAAGCGGAGGCACATAGAACAACATGGGGAGCGTGCGGTATTCGGGATGAAGCGGCAGAGCCAGTTCCCATTCTTTGACGTAACGATACACGGGTGAGTTTTGAGCGGCGGTGATCACACCGTCGGGTATGCCGCTTTCTTTTGCGGCGGCAACAACTTTCGGGTCGTGAGGATCGAGGATCATCTCCCGCTGACGCTGGACGAGTTGCTCATCAGGCACTTTAAGGGCATCGGTAATCTGGTCTGCGTCATACAGCAAGACACCCAGATAACGGATACGTCCGACGCACGAATGGAAACAGGCGGGGGCTTGTCCCGTTTCGAGGCGCGGATAGCACAGGATACATTTTTCCGATTTGCCAGTGGACCAGTTGTAGTAGGTCTTTTTATAAGGGCAAGCCGAGACGCACATGCGCCAGCCGCGACACTTGTCTTGATTGATCAACACCACGCCATCTTCGGCGCGCTTATAGATGGCACCCGATGGACACGCCGCACCACAAGCCGCATTCAAACAATGGTTGCAGATGCGCGGCATGTAAAAGTAAAAGAGTTGTTCGATGGAAAAGAGGCGTTGTTTTTCCTCCGCGCTCATGTTTTTGAGTAGCGGATCATTGATCGCATAAATGTTCGAGCCGCCGAGGTCATCATCCCAGTTGGGACCTGATTCGATATCGATGGGCTTGCCGTCAATACGCGAGATGGGACGCGCCGTCGGCTGGTCGTCGCCGAGCGGAGAGTTGAACAGGTCGCCGTATTTATAAGTCCACGGTTCGTAGTAATCGTCCATCGTGGGCATGGCGGGATTGGAAAACAGATTGCCAAATGTCTGCAAACGGTTTTGGAGTTTTAATTTCAGGGTGGGGTCCTTGGGCTTGTCCTCAAGTTCCCAGCCGCCGTGATATTTTTCCTGGTCTTCCCATTGCGTGGGGAAACCGACGCCAGGTTTTGTCTCCACATTGTTCCACCACATATACTCCGCGCCCTGACGGTCGGTCCAGATGTTTTTACAGGCGACACTGCACGTGTGACAGCCGATACATTTATCGAGATGGAATACCATTGAAACTTGTGATCGAATTTTCATAATGTTATGTCCTTTTTTCACCACAAAGGGTCACGAAGGTACACGAAGTAAAATCTTTTGGTTTTCCTTTGTGACACTTCGTGGTAAATATTTTTAGAACTCAGGTTTCCCTGGCAACTTGCGTACCAATATAAACGTGTCGCGGTTGACACCTGTCGGACCCCAGTAGTTGAACGCGTAGGTGAATTGTCCGTAACCGCCGACCATCAACGATGGCTTGAGGTGAACGCGCGTGGGACTATTATGTCCGCCTGCGCGTTTGTTGCCGCGCATCGGCGATTTGGGCATACTCACTGTCCGTTCGGGGGCGTGATAGAGGATGCAGATACCCGATGGAATGCGTGCGCTGACAATGGCACGCGTCACCGTGACGCCGTGATCGTTGTAGGCTTCGACCCAGTCGTTATCCACCACATCGATTGCTTTGGCATCCTTCTCACTAAGCCAGAGTGGTTCGAGTCCGCGTGAGAGAGTCAACATGCGGTCGTTATCAAAGTAGTTGGAATGGATGTGCCACTTGGCATGAGGCGTCAGGTAGTTCAACTGGATGGTCTTGCCTTCACTGTGACTCTTGTCCAAATCGCCAAACGCTAACGGATCAGGGCGCGGCTTGTAAGTGGGCAGATGTTCGCCATACGCCAGATAACCTTCGTGATCGAGATAGAAATGCTGGCGTCCAGTCAACGTGCGCCACGGGACGAGTCTTTCCACGTTGAGGGTGTACGCAGAGTAGGGGCGACCGTCCGTCATGATGCCCGTCCAAATGGGACTGTTGAGCAGACGTTTCGGTTGTTGAGTCAGATCATTGAAGGTCACGCACGGCGCGGTTGGTTCCGCGAGATCGGTCAGTTTGAGTCCAATACGTTCTTCTTCCGCTTGGAAGGCTCGGAACGCCACTTCCCCATTCGTTTCGGGAGCGAGATGCAAAATGATGTTCGCCGCATCGCGCGCAACTTCCAACGAAGGATACGTCTGACCATTCCATGTAACGGTCGGCTTGCTATCCAGCAATTGCTGATACAAGTCGCCCACTTCCATGTGAATGCCGTGAACGGCAAGTCCTTCCTTCTGCACCTTGGGTCCAAGCGAAACGAAACGCTTGCCCAGGTTGACATAATCACGCTCGGTCAAAACAAAGTTTGGCATGGTCACGCCAGGGATGGGTTCGCATTCGCCCTTCGCCCAATCACGGATGTGCGCCTGCGCCATCTCTGCGGGCGTGTCGTGTTGAAGCGGCATCGCAACCAGATCACGCACGGGTTCGGGGAAATGTGTCGGCGCGAGTTCGCTGAATTTCTCAGCCAGAATTTTGAAAATGTCCCAATCACTTTTCGATTCCCATGAGGGCGGCACAGCGGCGGCAAGCGGATGAATGAACGAGTGCATGTCGGTGCTGTTCAAGTCATCTTTCTCATACCAACTCGCCGTCGGCAAAACGATATCCGAATACAACGCCGAAGTATCCATGCGGAAGTTGATGTCCACCACCAGATCAAATTTGCCTTCGGGCGCTTCATCCCGTAATTCACTTCATGGAAGTGGCTCTTGTCCACTTCATCCGAAATGATCTGATTGTGCGTGCCGAGATAATGCTTGAAGAAATATTCCTGTCCCTTCGCGCTGGCGTTCAACGCATTGCCGCGCCAGATGAACCACAGACGAGGCCAATTTTCGGGAGCATCAGGATCTTGCACGGCGAATTTCAATTCGCCTGACTTAAGTTGATCAACCACCCATTGACGAATTTCCGCATCCGACTTCGCCCCAGCCTGCTCCGCTTTTCTGACAATTTCCAGCGAGCTGATATTGAACTGCGGATACGACGGCAACCATCCCATCCGCACCGCGCGGATGTTCGCATCGAGCGTGTGCTCTTGAGTCATGTCACGGTTGTGTTCACTGTCAGGACGAGAAACAGGTTGAGGTTCCGTATAGGTGCGCTCATATCGCCATTGATCGCTGTTGATGTAATGGAAGGAAGGCGAGTTCATTTGGCGCGGCGGCTTCTGCCAATCCAAAGCAAAAGCAATCGAAGCCCACGGCGCCATCGGAGCCAGTTTTTCCTGACCCACATAATGATTCAATCCGCCGCCGTTGCGTCCCACACAACCCGTCAGCATCAACGTGCCGATGCAGGCGCGATAAATTAAATTGTTGTGATACCAGTGATTGACGCCCGCGCCGATGATGACCATGCACTTGCCTTCGGTCTTGACGGCGGTCGTCGCCCACTCGCGTGCAAATTGAATCACCGTCTGTCGGTCAATGCCTGTGTAGCGTTCCTGCCAGGCGGGCGTGTACGAAAGATTCTCATCATCATAGTCGGCGGGATAATCGCCTTCGAGTCCGCGCCCCACGCCGTATTGCGCCATCAACAGATCATAAATGGTCGCAACAGCGACCTTGCCATTAACGGTTTCAATATACCGAACAGGAATGTTGCGCTGAAATGATTTACCCTCGCCAAACTCAGCAAACGAAACGGACAACTGCTCTTCAGTTGAACCAAGGAACGTGAGTTGTGAGCGAATCTCGCTTCCATCCAGACCGTCTTTCGGCTCCAGGTTCCATTGACCCTTCTGCTTCTGCCAGCGGAATCCGAGACTGCCCTGCGGCATCCGCGGCTCATTGCTGATTTCATCCCATACCAAAAATTTCCATTCGCCGTTTTCCACGTCACGCGTGCGTTCCACATGTCCAGCGCGGATCATTCTGCCTGGTACATACTTTCCATCCGCTTCATTGAGTTCCACAAGGAAAGGCGCATCGGAGTATTGACGCAGATAATCTAAAAAGTAAGGTGTCGGGTTCTGATAATGGAATTCGTTCATGATGACGTGATTGACCGCCATCCAAAACGCGCCATCCTGCCCCGCATTGACGGGAACCCACCAATCGGCATACTTGGCAACCTGATTGAAGTCGGGCGCAAAGACCACCAGCTTCGTCCCGTTGTGACGCGCCTCAGCGGCGAAATGCACATCGGGTGTGCGCGTCATACTCATGTTCGATCCAACCGAAGCGATGAACTTGGAGTTGAACCAGTCGGCGCTTTCGGCAACATCCGTTTGCTCGCCCCACACTTCGGGGCTGGCTGGCGGCAGGTCGCTGTACCAGTCATAAAAACTCATGCTTACTGCGCCGAGCAATTGCATGAAGCGGCTTCCGCCCGCATAACTCAACATCGACATGGCGGGGATGGGCGAGAATCCGATGATGCGGTCGGGTCCGTATTTCTTGATCGTATACATCGTGGACGCGGCGATGACCTCCGTCACTTCGTCCCAACTGGTGCGACGGAACCCGCCCTTGCCGCGTGCCTGATGAAAAGCCTTACGCCCCGCTTCATTCTCAATGACGGCTGTCCACGCTTCGACAGGATCTGTGTGCTCCTCTTTGGCTTTGCGCCACAAATCCATCAACACGCCGCGCATGTACGGATACTTCACGCGGATCGGGCTGTACTGATACCACGAGAAGGAAATCCCACGCTGGCATCCGCGCGGCTCATACGGCGGCAGACCTGGTTGCAGAGTGGGATAATCCAATGCCTGCAACTCCCAAGTGACAATGCCGTCCTTAACATAGATCATCCACGAACAACTGCCTGTGCAGTTAACGCCGTGCGTGCTTCGTACCACTTTATCGTGTTGCCAGCGATTGCGATAAAACTCTTCCCACTGGCGGGCTTGCGGGTTCGAAATCTCTTCAATCCAGTTCATAATGCTCCTTGAAAACCCTTTTTGCGCGCTGGTCAGTGGTTCTGCACTTGCTTTACTCCTGATTTCCGCTTCGGCTTGCTTGACCAACGCCGCACGGACTCTCCGTAAACGGTTGCGATAGATAAACCCAAGTACAATAGCGGCGCCAATCGTGCCGAGAATGCTGATGCCGAACACCAACAGTTCCTTGTCCGCTTCGGGTTGCCCAACGGATGATTTCATGAAAGCGAGCAAGTCGGCTTGCTCCTCTTGTGTGAGGGGATCAGTTTCATATATCGGTTTCATTACTGGCGAGATGACCGATCCCGTATTCGACAGCACTCCAACGATTTCCTCATCACTGCGTTCGGTGGATACGTTGGTCAGGTTGGGTCCCAGCGCCCCGCCGCCAAGGATTCCGTTATCGCCCACGCTATGACATCCCATGCAGGGTGGACCTTCATGTTCGAAGTGGGCATAGCCCATGAATAATTTCCGTCCGTTCTCAACATCGCCATTGGCAATGTCTTGGCGGAAGCAGGTTCGCTCTCTTGCTTAGGCGCGGCTCCGCACCCAACGAGCAAAAATAGAAGAAACACAATGGACAAGAGAGGTATTCGTTCTTTCAATTTGCCGTTTCTGTTTATCATGGGTTATGCAAACTCCTGGCTAACTGTTTTTGGATTTAGATCCGTTCGCTTCCTGTGTGCGGTTGGCACTGTTGCGAATGGTTTCAAGCAGATTGTCGCCGCGGGCGGGCAATGTGTGCGTGGAAACGATCCGAAAAACGTTCTCGCTCAGCCCCGTGCGGATCACAGAAAGTTCCGAGTATTGTTCGATAATGGATCTGGTCAATTCATCCGCGGTCTCGTTCTGCAAGTTCTCATCGGCAATGACGACAACAGATGGCTTCGCTTCCAGCAATCGCTCGCAAATATCCATGTCGCCTAATTTCCACAAACCGATCAACTCAATATCTTTTCTGTGCGCAAAATCATCTCCAGGCTTTCGCCGAAGAGGTTGAGAGCAGATCAACAGAACTCTATGCTTTGACATGATCGTATGTGAAAAATAGAACAAAGTCTGCCCCAAGGTTATTGAAATCACGGTGCAATCCCATCCTCCCCCATCCTGCAATTGGAATGAAAAAAGAGTGATTATCAAATCACTCTTTTTTCAAAAAGAATTAGTTCTTTTTCTTACGTAAAACGTAGGTCACATTACAAACGTGACCTACGAGAACTCATTTACAAAATACCCTTGGCTTGTGCTGCCCTCGTCGCCTCGCGCCGTGTGGACACGTGTAACTTCGACAAGATATTGCGGATATGCGTCTTGACCGTATTCAGGCTGATGTTCAACGTGGCGGCGATCTCTTTATCCGTTGCGCCTTTGGATGCTTCTACTAATACCTGCTGTTCCCGCTCGGTCAATCCGCTGTCATCTTCTTTCTCTGACACGCCGCCTTTACTCAACCGCCGAAATTCTGAAAGGACGCGCCCCGCGAGGCTCGGCGATATGGCGGCTTCTCCGCGTAATGCGCCGCGCAACATCTCCAGCATATATTGTGATTGAATATCTTTCAACAGATAACCTTGAGCGCCATTCTTAAGCGCTTCGAAGAGCATGTTGTCATCCCCACGGACGGTCAACATGACAATGATCGTCTCAGGCAGAATCTGTTTAATTTGCCGCACCGCTTCAATGCCATCCATGCCCGGCATTTGCACGTCCATTAAGATCAGGTCAGGTTTTAATTCCTGCGCTTTGACAAAGGCTTCCAATCCATCATTGGCTTCACCCACCACTTGCATATCAGGTTGGTTGTTGATGATGCCTGCCAACCCCTCACGAAAGAGGGCGTGGTCGTCAGCCAGTAATACACGGACTTGTTCCATCTTAATCTCTTTCCTCCACCGACCACATCAATGTAATGCGCGTTCCGCTTCCAGGCGCGGATTGAAGTTCAACCGTCCCGCCGATGTGTTTTGCGCGCGCCTGCATGATCTGCAAACCGAAGTGTCCACTGGGCGCGGGTTGGGATGTATCGAATCCGTTGCCATCGTCCTCAACAGTCACTAAATAATTTCCATCGCTTCGCCCCACCTGCACGCTGAGTTGTTTTGCATGTGCATGTCGCGCCGCATTGGTCAACGCCTCGCGCGTGATGTTGTAAACCTGCTCGGCAATTTGCGGAGAGCAATCAGGCGCAGAGTTCGTGTCAGAACGCCAGACCGATTCCAAGTCATGTTGTGAGCGATTTCATCCAATGTGTCATGCAGACGTGTGCATAAATCCTTCGATACAGGTGTGTCATCCATCAACTTATTGATCGCGCGGCGCACATCGCTTGTGGCTTTGCTGATCGTCTCACGTGTTTTATGCAAACGTTGGAGCGCCGAAGTCTCCTTGCCATCGGAAAGAAACTCAACAACCTGATCGGTCATCAAGCCGAGATAACTGAGCGTTTGCCCAAGCCCATCGTGCATCTCTGCCGCAACACGCCGACGTTCCTCAAGAGTAGCAACACGTTCAGCCTGGGCAAACAGACGGGCATTCTCCAACGCAATCGCGGCAACGTTCGCAAGTTTGGTTAACATATCGGCGGACTCAACAGCGAATTGATTTTGCGCGGGGCTTCCCACACACAACGCACCGATCGCGATCACCAATGCGCAACGGCGCGGCAAGGTGACTGGTGCGATATTCATCGGACAACATGCGGCATCCGCCACGGCACGCATCAACTCCGCAAATCATCGCGCCATCACTCTCCAACACAGCATTGGCAAACTGATTATCAGCACGCATCGTGTTGCCAACCACAGCATGTTTCGGACCGCTCAACGTTTGAAGTTTCAGCCAATGCTGGTTTTCATCCACAAGACACAGCGACGCCACCTCACCGCCCAGCAATGTGCGTGCCTTTTCAGTGACCGAGTTCAACACTTGTTGAATATCGAGCCGCGAAGAAATTTCACGGCTGACTTCGTTGATTTTTGCCGCCAAAACCAAATCGTCCAACGGCTTGAGCAGAGAGCGGCGCGTCATCCATGCGCCCACTGCGAGCAACAGCATTGCGAAAACTAAAAATACAACTTGAATGATACGCAAGCGATTCACCTTGGCGGTTGAAGTCGCTTCATATAAACGCACCACCACATCGGCTTTTTGAACCAAGTCATCGGATTGTCCTTCCAGGGTGACTTGCAGTGAAGCGGAAGAATCCATCGCGTCCAAAGTGGAACGGTATTGATTCCCAAGAGACTTCCACATCACGCAATGCTGTCTGAATCTGTGCATCACTTGTCGCTGGCAAACTGACAACACTATCTGCCAGATACGGCACACTTCCCCCATATTACAAAGCAGACAACGTCTGGCTAAAGATTTCTTCGGATTCCTTCAATGCAACAGACGCAGACTCATCCCCAGCCTGCAACTGAAACGACAGCCGCGTCATCTGCTGAATCAACATCCGCTGACGACCCGCCAGGTTGATGACTAGTGCATCTTGTCGCTGAGTCTGCAAGCCCCAATAGGTGACGCCTACAGAGACGAGCACAAGCGACGCAAAGGCAATAAATAGAAAGATCAGTTGGGTTTGAAGACGCTTAATCATTGTGGAAGAGTTTTTCGATTATAACATTCGGGTTGGGTAAAAAATCGGGTTTGCCCAACGCGGCATATTCAGGTCTATGGTTTTATAGGGGTTTGAAATTTGCCCTCAAATTTAACCTCCTATTTCTAAGAGAGCATGAAAAATATGTCCGATTGTGAGTATCCCTAGGAGTTTATATCCCCTATTTGATCAACTACACCCTAACTACGATAGGGCGTAATTGTTTTTTAGGTACTTATTCTAGACTTCTTATATCGACACAACGGAAAGACCTGTGGGCTAAAGCAGCTAAAATCTAGCAATTGCGGAAGCCTGTTATGTGACTTAATAGAACAGGCATTGTTGCCGATTTTTACGTCATAACCGCAATCGGATCTGTCCGGCGGGGTACATATCTGGTATACGGGTATAAGTTTCGCAAGCGCGTAGGCGTCACGTAGGCGGCTGAGAATTACTCTGTCTTTCGGGCGTTTTTCAACCAAATAATTGGCAATCAATTGCCTAAGGCAAAATTTCTTACAACAGAAAGTTTAACAAGAAAATATCTTTCTTTGCAAGATATAGGGCGAAGATCATAGCCTGATGCAGGCGGCGACATCGTGCTGTACATGAGTCAACTCAATATTTCGGCGCACGTGTGTCATCGTATTCTCAAGGTATCCTGCACGCTTGCAGTCGTCCGAAGATCGTGATGGGGTAGAAACCGCCTATAAAAAGTGAACAATAAAAACTTTAAGTTGACGCTTGCAGTTTTTATATTGACATGGGAGTTGCGAGTTACACGCGGATGGGCATCAACAAATATTTATGAAGCATCATATCCCAGATAAACGATGGGGTTTGTTGGACTCGCATGTTAAAACGACTACAAATTGACTTAAGAAACGCTCCTCACGGCACCAGCGTGGACTCGGACTCAATCGGCAAATTAGGACATACCGCCTGATGCGAAGCGGGCAGCACATCGCCAATAATTACAACCAAGCCACGGGGAAAGTTACGAGTTACTCACAATTCCATGTCCCACCAAACTATAGGTGTTTTGTTCACTTCCCCTCCACCGATGGTTAAGGTTTTTTGTCACCATTGGGATTTGAAATAGAAATATTTTGCTAGTACCTGTTTTATAGTCCCACCAGGGTTAGCGTCAATACTCCCTTTAGAAACCTTTAATTTTTACATTTGTATTTTTCTGTTGAAGTGTATTTATTTTTTATTGCAATTACTAGTACAGTCGTCGGGGTATGTATTTATTGCATGTTTTCGATGTAATTGCAAGGTCATGTTAAAAGCAACAGCAAAAACTTATTACCTGCATCCTTCGCACTTTCCTGCATGCCAAATTCCAACAACCAATCGTGATCGTCGAGAATAACATCTTTCTCAACATTTGAATCTGAAGATTTTCCAAGATAGGATATTAATTGTTGAAATACTTCCAGTGGGAGGAGGCTCATAAATCGGGCTGAATTGGAATTTCACGTTTTCAGTAAAATCCCTCAATAGCCGATTTATCCGCTTCTTTCAGAGAGTTGGATTTTATCCGACAAACCCTTAAGTGGCGCTGTGCTATTGTAAACCATCACCCCATCCAAACCAGGCGGGGAAATCTCATCCCAGTCAGCCAATGAAAGTGAGGTCTGGTCGGGGAGCATGCAGGTCACAAATCTATTCTGGTATCTATTTCGCGCAATTTCATTCAACAGCCAAACAGCCAAAAACAACAACGCAATCACTATTACAATAACGATCACGTACAGAAGCGGACCGGAAATACTCATTACATCCTCCTTGGTTTATTTTGCACAACGAAAGCCTGTCGATTGGTCAGGCTGTCTTCCAATAGACTTACTGATGTTGGTAATTCTATACATTACTGCATCCCATGATCCTCCCTCTCAGGATATAGACATCATCACCTGTTGTAGTGGATGTCCACTCCCAAACATTTCCCAACAAGTCATAAATGGCATTATCACCTGGAGTGGCCCCATAGGGAAAGGATGTCACGGTAGTGCCGTTGGGTTCAAACCATTTCCTCTTTCGGAAATAAAATCATAACATTGGATTTCTCCGGAGGAGTGGAGCCTCACCCCACGGCCATGATCGTCCATTTTGACCGCGAGCGCGCGCGCTCCCATCCGTTATGTATCCAGGGCAAGCGCCGATCAAGCCATGCGCAATACGTCTTCGCCGTCGAGGTGACATAAACGACCGGATGTTTATCGAATTTGGCCCTGTCATAAAACTCGGTGTCTTTTCGGTTTTTCACAAACACCAGCCTCGACACAGCTCCGATAATGCGCGTTGGTCACCTCGGTAGCCTCCATGCTAAATGGGTCTACATTTATTTTTTCCAAGACAGGCTCATCTTCATTTCTGTCTGGTAAGGTCTGTGCCAAAGATAATTTCCATAGCCCCAATTTCATCTACGAGCGGACTTTCGTTCATAACTCTCTGCCGCTGGATTGGTAGTATGCCCAGCGCCCCCCCAAACGACAAGTATGACCAGGGTGCCGCAAAGGCAAACTGGGATACGATTTTCTGAATTCTTTGTCGACGCTCATTTGACAATTACTGGAGGTAGTGAAATGCATGTCTCGCCGATTCAAAGTATGCCTGATGGCGCGGCGATGAGCTGTTACGACAGCCTTTATACAATAAACTATTATCTTTCTGCCGGGATCATCCCACTGACGGGCTGCATCTCACCCTTTCGCGCAGTCTCAAATTAGTCGCCGATCTTCATTCAAACCATGTCCGCAATCTCTCCCAGTGGCGGATCAGAGCTTCGTGTGCCACTTCAACATCTTTATCGGTTTTCACAATCAGGCGGCATCGGCGGATTGCCGAGCCGGTTAATGGTGACAGAACTGTCGCTGTTGACGGGATCAATTCCTCGATCAGCACACGGCGGCGCGTGTCGCGTCCTTCGCCGCTGCCTCGTCGAGCACAGGTCGCGTAGGAAAATGTCCCGGTACGCGAGCCCGCTCAAATCCGAGCAGGAGGCGTAGACTTCCTCCGCAGTGGATGCGATCGCCTGTTTGACTCGCCGAAGGCTTGATATTCTCCGCCTTGATCCAAAGTCCATGACGGCGATCCAGCAATTCCCAAAGGGCATGTTGCAGCAGGGGCATGGCGCCGGCTCGCCCTGACCTCCGCAAGATTGGATCCGCTCAAGGTCGGGTCAGCGCAGACCAACGACCGCGGCTTGCTTCTCCATCGCGGAATGCAGCTCAGTCCACAGTCACTTAAGGGCGCAATCAGTTCCTGATGCTCCCGCGTGGGGGTCCGAGATCGGCGTAAATGGCGACCCCACCCCAAAAGCAGCGCCTCGGTGATGGCCAGCCACTGCGGGATCCGTTTTGGTGAGTTCAAGCAGTGCGTGGATGAAATCCGCACGCTCGGCGCGCTTCATGCGGGTGCGTGAACAACTCTTCAAATTGATCTGATGACGAAAACCGTTTTTGCGCTGGCGGATTCCTTTGCTGTGTGAGTGCCCAACTGAGCGGTAGAGGACGGCGTGAGATAACTCATCTGCGCCTCAAGCGCGGAACCGACCTGCCATGACCAGCGACGATTTTCCCGACCCTGATGCACCGAGCACCGCCAGGAAGGGATGCGCCTTGATGCGTGCGACCAGCCTTTGACGAAGCACTCCCGCCCGAAGAAGACTCCCCTGTCTTCGGGACGGAAGGCAAACAGACCAAGGAGAAACGGTGGACGAGACCGTAATAGGGCGGGGGAACGTTGGTTCCGAGCTCATGGCGCGGAAGGAAATATCCGTCACTTCCACGGACATCAACCGATCGACGGTTTACCCCGTCTTCGCGCTGGGATTTTAGCGCAGAACTGAGCGAGTTCTGATCCGCGCCGAGAAAGTGGCGCAGTTTCTGCGATGGACCGAAAGCGGAATCTTTGAAGAACAGGCGCGCGTCGGGGAGAAATTGACGAAGCGGTTAATCCATTTTCGATCTCATCGCTGGAGAGGAAGATCATCTTCCGGGTGTACGATATACATCCCCGATGTGGATGTTTCCACTGATATCGCCACCACGAGAGATACTTCAAACGGAATTGCTGTTGTCGGCTTTGGCGATATTTTTGATTTCTTTGGGGTCGTCGGTTAGGTTGGTCATTGGTTAATTACCCTTAACTCACACTTTGCCATGCCCAAGTAGCTAATTATAGGTCTTAAGGCAAAAAAATAAAACCAATATTGGCAAACATTACCCAAGTAGAAAGGTGTTGACCTTTCCACGTGAGAAATGACGATGTGTTTGGATTTGAAGTGAAGGATCGTACAAATTAGGTAAGCAGGCAGGTTGATGTTAAACATAAAGTACGCCTTCATAATTTCCCATTCATTTCAAAGACATATTTCTGGTAATAAGTGATTTGCAAAGTATTTGGCTGACAAATAATTCTTATTAAGTTTGATTATTCATCTGTTGATGTTAATTGTCCATCAGTGGACCATGCCACACTTTCTACTCTTGTCCTATGTTCTTTGAAGATTTGAATAGGTTGCCTAGTTTGAATATCCCACATTGTTACAGTTCATAATCGGTGCCTGATGCTAGAATTCCATCTAAAGACCAACTACACTTGTTGTCGGATTATAATTTATGAATTTTGGTGTGCCAGATTTTCCTAAAATGATTATTGATTTAAAGAAAACTCATGAGCCTGATGCTAATAGTCCGTCGGCAGATCAAGCAACACTTGAAACAATATCTGAGTGTCCATAAAGGTTTTTTTCAGATTGGGCAGTCAGAGGATTCCAAATAATTACCGTTTTATCATATGACCCCAGATGCTAACTTTCCGTCTTTGGACCAGGCAACGCTGAAACAAAGTCTTTATGACCATATAAGATTTTAGACGGTTTTCCAGTTGTGGCGTCCCGATAATAACCATTTTATCAAATGAACCTGAGGCTAATTGATTATCTTTAGACCAGGCAACGCTTGTGACTATGTCCTTGTGCCCATTTAGAAATTTGGGAAGGTTGACTTGTTGCAAGGTTCCAAATAATTACTGTGCCGTCTTGTGAGCTCGACGCTGGTTGACCATGGCAGACCAAGCAACGCTTGTGACTCTAGAGTTGTGCCCCCTAAATGTTTGAGCAGGCAGCCCCGTTTTCAGATTCCAAATGATAAAACTGTGCCGTCATCCAATCCTGAAGCTAGTTTGCCACCCACGGACCAAGCTACATTCATAATACGCGGGACCAAGATATTGTTCTTTTATTATCTCTAAAACTTTTTATGCATGTTAGCTGGGTTAACCGCAAAGTCCCAGGTCGTTTTTGTATATTAGATTAGATTGCTACGCTAAAAGAAGCGCGGTGTTGTAATCTTTGGACTACAAAAGAAACTTGAGCTTGTGATGCAAGTCGCTGAGCACGTGAAATTTTTAACTGTAAAGAGAAAAGAGTAACAATCCCAAGACATAGTAGAGAAAACTAATAGTCCCGTGGTAATTCTACATTGTGTGCGTTTGCTTACTAAATAGCGCATTATCTTCCGCAGTTTTAGCTACTTTCAAATAAATTTTAGCGCTTTCACTAAAATCGATTTTATTTTTTCTTGGGCAATTGCTGGGCGTGCGACCTATACAAACCGGCGAAACTTCATATGCTATTATCGCGTTTGTACTCTTCCACTCCTTGGCGTCCGATTTGATTTCATTTTACAGCACACCCAATCACATCACGATTTTCGTTGACTAGTTTTTTCAGCCAAGGCCAGGCATCGATCAACGCTTTCATGCGAGATCGTAACCGTATCTTTGCCTGCCTGTTCATCGGTTGTGATCAAGCGCGCATCCGCCAGTTTTTGCACAATGGCTTCCACATCTGCGGCTTTTTTGTAATTCGCAGGGACGGGATTCATCAAACAATGCCGTTCGTTTTGTATCCTGTGTACCACGCCCGATCTCAATCAGTCCGCTGAAAATGGGCGTGCCAATTCCTGTTCGTTCCTGCTTAGTTTTGAAAACAGATCATCCGCATGGCGTTCCAATGCTTTGATAATAGCCGCCGCGCTGTAAATAATCATTGAGAGTCAAAGCTGGAACGCCGCTTTTGTCCTGTTGAGAATCAAATAAATCCTTGAGCGCGAATTGCATCAATGGCAGTGCACCTGGCTCGCCTTTCATTTCATTAATGATCTGCGCGATCAGGTCGGGGTCGATGCGCAGTCCGGCACGCAGGGCGGGTTGGGCGATGGCGCCGAAACCAATTCCTCTGGCTGTGGCACCGATCTGTACGAATTGCTGGTTGACCGGTGCGTTGAGTTGTGGGTAGATCGCGCAATTCGAGACAAAATCCGAGCGCAGCATGGAAAATGGGATGATGACGCGTCGTCCGTTTTCGACCTTGGCGGCATGGGTCAGCAAGTTGAGAAATGCAACACGTTCTTCTTCTTTGCTGATCTGTGTGAAGACTTTATCAAGGTGGTCAATGAAGAGAGTACAAAGGACGCTTATCCCGTCCCTCTTTCAAAACGATTTCGCTCCAGCGTGCAAAG
>NZ_JADJUO010000003.1:0-21329 GCF_016717045.1 Candidatus Villigracilis proximus
GCGTCTTTGACAAATTCTACCGGGTCCAAACGCCCTGAGAATGTCAGCGGCACAGGGTTGGGACTATCCATCAGCAAAGGAATCGTTGAAGCGCATCATGGTACTATTTACGCGAGCGCACGCGAAGGCGGTGGTACGGTCATCACGATCGAATTACCTTTGAATAACATAGGATAAAAAGAGTTATGGAAACAGGTCAGCGGGTTTTGGTTGTGGACGATGAAACATCCATCAGGCGCTATTTACGCGCCGCATTAACCGCGCAGGGTCTCAGCGTCTACGAAGCCGCCGATGGACAGGAAGCCTTGAATGCAGTCCTCGCCCACCGCCCCGACCTGATCATCCTTGACCTCGGCCTGCCCGATATTGACGGTATCGAAGTCACACGCCGCCTGCGTGAATGGTCTGAACGCCGATCATCATCCTCTCTGTCCGCGAAGCAGAGCAAGACAAGATCGCAGCCCTCGACGCAGGCGCAGACGATTACCTCACCAAACCCTTTGGCACAGGCGAACTCATGGCACGTATGCGCGTGGTCATGCGCAGACAGATCAACAGCGCAAATGAACCCATCTTTACAACAGGTGGATTAACGCTGGATTTCTCTCATCGCCTCGTCACCGTAAATGAAAAAGAAATCCAATTGACCCCCACTGAATATGATATTTTGCGTTTGCTAGTCACTCATGCAGGGAAAGTATTAACGCATCGACAACTTCTTCGCCAGATCTGGGGGGAGGGCTACAACGATATGCACATCCTGCGCGTCAACATCAGCAATCTGCAAGGAAAACTCGAACCTGACCCTGCCCGCCCAACCTACATCCACACCGAAGCGGGGGTGGGATATCGCCTAAAAGTGCTTGATGAAGGGAAACAATAAAGTCCGATTCAAAAAATCTTGAATCGGACTTTATTGTTAGTGAGCAAGTTTAGGGTCTACGCCAATTAATTTTTAAATCTCTGTTTATCTCCGTTCATCATGGTAGTTATAACAATGCCCTAATGCTCGCCGACCTCTTCATGCACATGATATGGCACATTGATGATGACAATACCATGCTGACGTCTAAGCTGACTGCGCAGCAGATCCGCGGTGTTGGTATGCAGGATTTCAGTCAACCGGCTTTCCGCAACGAATTCAGGCACAACAATAGTGATAGTCTCACCCGGTTGCCGCTGTTTGGCAACTTCAGCAATATATCCTAATATGGGTTCAATAAAGAGACGATAGGGCGAGTCCAGCATGACCATGCGTACGCCTTCGCCCCATGTTTCCCACTTCTGGCGGACCTTTTCGGCATCCGCTGGTTCGATGGTCACATGAACCGCAGTAATATCATCGGATAACATGCGCGCATAGCGCAGCGCAGCCAATGTCCCCTGATGTACACCGCTGACAGACATAATGACACGGTGACGCATCGCATGGGGCGGGATGACACCAAAGTTATCCAGTGAAAGTTTTTTGGCAAGCCGCTTGTAGTGATGATGAATTGAGAAAAAAATGGTGACAAGTACCGGGGTTAGGATAAGTACCACCCACGCGCCTTCCTTGAATTTTGTCACCGCAAAAACAACCATCACAACCGCAGTACAAACAGCGCCAAATCCATTGATCATCATTCTGTACTGCCAGCCTTTTTCATATTTCAGAGTAGAGCCAGGCTCAACAACTTCCACGCCTTCCGCCAGATGACCGATCTTCCACCAACGGCGAGCCATGCCCGCTTGCGAGAGTGTAAAAGATAGAAATACGCCAATCGCATAGAGCGGGATAAGACGAGTGACACTGGCCTGAAAAATAATGATGAGGATGGACGCGATAACCGCCAGCGTAACAATGCCGCGTGAATAAACCAAACGGCTTCCACGGTAAGTCAACTGGCGCGGAAGGAATCCGTCACCGGCGTGAAGCGCACCCAAGCGGGGGAAATCCGCAAAAGCCGTATTCGCTGCCATAATAAGAATGACCGTGGTGCCGGAGATCAACATAAGATACAGAGCACCTCTGCCATCATAGATCGTCCGTGCCAATTGGGAAATGACTGTTTCTTCTTCAGAAAATACAGCCTGCACCTTGCCGGTGAGAAAAGAAAGCGCAAGGAATAAAGAACCCAGGATCAGAGACATCCAGATCAGCGTGATCCCTGCGTTTTTTTGCTGCGTGGCTCTTTGAAGGCGGTAATGCCATTGGAGATGGCTTCCACGCCGGTCAGCGCAGTTGTGCCGTTGGCAAATGCGTGAAGCAAAATGAAAGGCGTGATCACTGACAAAACATGTGTCGCTTCAAAATGTGGCGGATCAACCACCATGCCAAGCGATCCGGTAAAGTAACGGAATAAACCAAAACCAACAGTCCCGATCATCATGACAACGAAAAAATAAGTTGGGATTGCAAATGCAGCCCCTGACTCTTTCACGCCGCGCAAGTTGATCAACATGATCAGAAATACAGCCACCACCGCGATCACAACCCGATACGGAAACAAAGCTGGATAAGCAGACACGATTTGAGCCACACCCGCCGAAATGGATACAGATACTGTCAGAATGTAATCTGTGAGAAGCGCGGCACCAGCTGTTTGAGCGGGCATTTCACCAAGGTTATCACGCGCCACAATGTAGGCGCCGCCTCCGCCAGGTAAGCGTGGATCGTCTGTTCGTAAGAAATGGTAACGATTGCCAGTAACGTAATAATGGCAAGTGAGATGGGAAATAAATATCCATACGCCATTGTTCCAGCAGCGGCGATTACGCCTAAAATTTCCTGAGTGGCATATGCCGTAGAAGAAAGCGCATCAGAGGCAAATACTGCAAGCCCAACGACTTTCCCAATGGTCTGATGGGATGCATCCGCTGTGGAGAGGGGACGGCCGATCAGCCATGACCGGAAGGTGCGCGGCGGTGTGTAATCTGTGACTCGTTCAATGATTGCAGTCTGTGAATTATCTTTTTGATTGATCATGTTTTCCAACTTAATTAATTATTTTCCAGTATATTTTTCGAACAGATTGTTCCACATCCATATTGATCCGGTTTCAATCATGAGAGAGATGTATAACAATGCGCGATATTCCCAATCTTGCGGAGATTGAGTCAACTTTATTTGCAGCCAGGAGAAACCAAAGATGATGAGGATGGAACCCGCCCATGCCGCTCCATTAATGATCCAGTTTGAGCGCAGGCGATCTTCCTGTGGATGAAATCCGGTAAGCAAATAAATTGTTGCATTCAAATTTGATTCCAGAATCTGGCTTAATGGTCTGCGTGTAAAGCCGGCGCGTTGTTCAGTGAAACAGACGATAACATCCCCTTCACGCCATTCAGATTTCACCAAATTCAACCAGTTGGTTCCAAATTCAATTTTCGATTCGACGGAAATATGATTGCCGTCTCCACCATGGCGGATAGATTAATAATCTGTCTGCGCAGGCCGGGCTCACGCACCGCATCTTTGCTTAGACCGAGAAACTGGATGCGGCTTTCGAGAGCATTTGCCAACTCCCAGATCTTTCGGGCCATTAAAGTAGTATCCACTTCGGAATCAGGCACAAGGACAATTAACCGCCGGGCAGGTTGAAGGTCAGGGAAAGATGCGGGAGATACTTCCAGATCAGAAAAATTTATATCAAGTTTGCTCATGTCACCTCACAGATAGTTCAATCCTATCCTCCGCATATAAAATGGTGACAAAAATTTCAGGCAACCGTATAAAGAAAAAAAAACGCCCTTTTGCAAGGGCGTTGAAAAGTGCTTGAGCTGATTTGGAGTGCTGGAGCTTGCTCATAGGTTTTATTCGTCCGCAATAAAGCGATATCCGATTCCGGGCTCGGTGAGAATAAACTGCGGACGTTCAGGATCGACCTCCAGTTTTTTGCGAAGCTGGCGCATGTAGACGCGCAGATATTCAGTGTGATTGGCATCTGCCGGGTCCCAGACATTTGTGAGAATGCTCTGGTGGGTGAGGACCCGTCCATGATTGGCGGCGAGGTAGGCGAGTAATTTATATTCAGTGGCCGTTAACTTAACCTCTTCATCACCGCGTTTTACAATGTGCCAGGCGAGGTCGATCATTAATGATCCGGCGCGAATCACTTTGCTCTGCGTTCCCTGCCTGCTCGCGGAATGACGCAGCGCCACGCGCACGCGAGCGAGCAATTCTTCAATGCCGAAAGGTTTTGTTAAATAATCGTCTGCGCCCTTATCAAGCGCGGCTACTTTATCGCGTTCACTGTCTCGCACAGATAAAATAATGATCGGACATTGTGTCCACTCACGCAGGCGGGTGCAGACTTCCACTCCATCCATATCTGGTAAGCCCAGATCAAGGATCACGATATCGGGTTCGTTTGTTGCGGCGAGTGTGAGCCCTTCTTCGCCGCGACTGGCCGTTGTGACCTTGAATCCTTTTTCGGTAAGGATGGTGCGGATGGCGCGTTGAATTTGCAGTTCATCATCAATAACTAAAATATGCGGCGCGTTGTTCATTCGATCTCCGTATCCATTGGCAGGCTGGGTGCAGAAACGCCTTCCCATATCAGCGGTAATGTGAAATTAAAGGCGAGTCCATCGGGAATATTTTCAGCCCATATATTTCCGCCGTGTGCTTCGATGATTCCTTTGCAAATCGAGAGCCCAAGTCCCGTGCCAGTTACGCGGTCTGCGGCGGTGATGCGATAGAACTTATCGAAGATGCGTTCCAGATGTTCAGGCGGCACTTGCGGCCCCTGATTACTGACTTGCACATGAATTGTGTCGTTTTGTATGTTTGCTTGAATACGGATCAAGGTATTTGAAGGTGCATACTTTAAACTGTTGCTCACTAGATTTGTGAAGACCTGTTCCATTTGGACGTAATCCACCGGCACGAACGGCAGATTCTCAGATACGTCAATTTCAAGTTTATGTTCGTCTGCTGAGTGCCGCATGCGTGCCAGTACACTTCCCACGATCTCGGACAAAATATTCCATTCGCGTTTTGGCTTGAACGCGCCCGATTCAATACGTGACATATCAAGCAAATTTCCCACCAGCATATTTAAATGATCTGCTTCGTCATCGATCGCTTCAATTAACTCGACCCGTGCCGGAGAATCCCAGCTTATTTCATTTCCACGCAGGCTTGATGAGGCAGCTTGATGGTCGAGAGCGGTGTCCGCAGTTCGTGCGAAACAGAAGACAAGAGAATGGATTTCAAATGATCGCTCTCTTCGAGGACTCTTGCACGCGACTCTGCCTGGGCAAGCCGCGCGCGTTCAAGCGCCAATGCACCCTGGCTTGCAAATGTCTCCAGTAATCGCTTCTCTCCTGAAGCAATGGGTGTCGCAGATTTCCATAACAGGATCTCCCCAAGATTACCTCTTGCCGCCTGAATAGAGACTGTCAACTCTGGAGGTCGTATTGGTGATGAGACTTCCGGCAAATGAAAAGAAAAGGGCTCTGTGCCTGTGAGATTGAGCTCAACATGCTCGCCTTGTGAAACCTCCTGCACCTGTCTGGCAAGGATTTGTGCAATTGCATGTTCGTTATGCAGGCCGGTCAATGCAACGCTTAATTCATATAGTTGCGTGGCTTCACGTTCACGGGCGGTGGCTGCGATGAGGTGGCCTGCATCCGTCCAACAAGTTGACTGATCACCACCGCCACGACCATGAAAATCACCAGAATGACAACATCTGCCGGCTGATGAACTGCCAGCGTGTAATAGGGTGGTATAAAAAAATAATTAAATGTCAGGAATGTAATTAACGTGCTGGTGATGCCGGGACCGAGTCCCCAATAAGCAGTGATCAAACCAAGCGGAACCAAATACAATAGAGCGATCAGAGTCTTGTCGAGTCCATCTCGCATGGTAAAGAAGATCGCTGTAATGGATGCAATTAATCCAACGGCAAGGATATATCGTCCAAAGCGTGATATCAAGGGAGAGATTCGCATGTTGATTGAATTGATTATACCTGCTTGAAAATCAGTAGTGGTTCGAAGTAAATGTTAAAAAGATGCCGAATATCATCTAAAATCTCTCACCGCAGAGACGCAGAGTTCGCAGAGGTTTTTTTAATGTTTTTTCTCCGCGTTCTTTGCGCCTCTGCGGTAAAAATATCTTGCATCATTTATGGAAACCTACTACCTGAAATCAACCATATGTTTTTAAAACCGCAGAGGTATAGAACTTACATAAGTTTTGTTGATCAACAAACTTCATGTAATTCGTGGATATTTGCATTTAAGGAACAAAAAAAACTGCCTTTCGGCAGTTTCATTGTGGGCGCGGAGAGGCTCGAACTCCCGACCTTACCATCCCTCGACGGGGGCATCTGTGAGAACAAAAAAACTGCCTTTCGGAAGTTTCATTGTGGGCGCGGAGAGGCTCGAACTCCCGACCTTACCATCCCTCGACGGGGCATCTGTGGGAACAAAAAAACTGCCTTTCGGAAGTTTCATTGTGGGCGCGGAGAGGCTCGAACTCGCGACGTTACCATCCTCGACGGGGCATCTGTGAGAACAATGAAACTGCCTTTCAGCAGTTTCATTGTGGGCGCGGAGAGGCTCGAACTCCCGACCTTATCATCCCTCGACGGGGCATCTGTGAGAACAAAAACTGCCTTTCAGCAGTTTCATTGTGGGCGCGGAGAGGCTCGAACTCCCGACCTCATCTGTGTGATAGATGCGCTCTAACCAACTGAGCTACGTGCCCATGAAGCGACTGAGATTATAGTATAGCCTCCAAGCTTTGGCAAGCCTTAATTATGGAGGCGGTAAATAATCCCACGGATTTACTTTAATTCCGGCCATTAACTCAAAATGCAAATGTGCACCAGAGGAACGTCCCGTGGAACCTACTGCGCCAATCCCTTCTCCCTGCCCCACACTTTGTCCGCAGCCACGATAGAGCGCGCTCAAGTGGGCATAGAGGGATTGAAATCCATTTCCGTGATCGATCATAATCATATTTCCGTAGCCGTAATTATTCCAGCCGGAATAAACGACCACACCCGCGTCCGTCGCATATACACCTTCACCTTCGCTGCCGGCAAAGTCGAGTCCACGGTGATTTGTTTTTTCTGAATAATCAAAACCTGATAAATAATGTTTGTTCGTTGGATACACATAAGTTCCATATCCAACCGCACCGCCGCTGACTGCCTCACAGGCACCCGGCCCAAGCACACGCGCAGAAGCAGGGTTTTCACGTGTCACACCCAAAGGAGCGCTCCAACTTACAAACTCTCTTTTTCCGTCCGGGATGATCAACCATGTACCCGTTGGAATATTTGCATTTGCATAATCACCGACAGAGTTTCGATCTATTTTATTGCCGGGATATTCAATAATGTCCGTCGCAGATACACCGTAAAACTCAGCCCATTCACCAAAAGGAATGCCGCCCAACCACTCCCAATAGACACCGTTTACAGGCAAAATACTTAACTCCTGTCCCGGCTTTAATGAATGCGGATCATCCAATAAAAGATTGTAATTTGCCCACAAAACAGTTTGCGGCTCAAGCCCAAATTTCTCTGCAATTCCAAAAACCGTATCGCCGTCCTGCACCGTGTAATTTGAAATTTCCTGACGCGGACGTGAAGGCACATTCGTATGAAGCTGCGCTGCGCGTGAAATGCCTGAAATAACTGGAACATCCAACGCTGGCATCGAGTTGACATCCACTACAACGGTTCCAACCGGACCCGCAGCCTGCCCGCTGTTTTCTGAAAATTGATTCGGCGTCTGACGGTAAAAAGCCTGTACCAGAAAGATCACCACCCCAATTGCCAGAACCGAAAACACGTTTGTCCCGATGCGCAGCATGGATTCGCCCAATCCCATTTGAACAAGGCTGTTTATCCAGCGTGAAAATAGACCGGGTTGTCTTATGGGACTGGATGGGGCAGGAATCTCTGTGTTGACCGGAATTTCATCCGTCCCGCCAGAATTGGGGACATCTTCTTTAAAATCGTTTTGCATATTGGTCATCATAACATGGGCAAAAAATTAGCTCAAGTGGCCTGCTAAACGCTAATCCTACGTTAACCCACTGTTTGGCGAATTTGGGGCTTAAAGACCTGAATCCCGCCAATAATTGCCAGAGAAATCAATCCGCAGATCAGCGCGGTGATGGAGAGACCCAGCTCCTGTGTCATCCATCCCACCAGCAAACTTCCAAAGGGAGCAATACCTTGCAGTGCCCAAAGGTAGATGCTGAACACCCGTCCGCGTAATGTATCGGGGACTTGTAACTGGAGAAGCGTGTTCATGGTCGCGAGTTGTGTCACCATGCCCCAGCCCATTAACGCAATGACAATCATGGTTGGGGTCAGTATCCGTGAAAAAGGAATGGCGATCATACCGAGAATGAAAGCGGCTTCACCCAATAACAGGCGCTGTCCACGCCGGCAGGCGGAATTATTCATTGCGATTGAAAATGCTGCAATTAATGCGCCTGCTCCCTGAGCTGTATATAGCAGACTATTGCGTAGATCCACTGTGGATTTGGTATCTCCAATTTGGCCAAGCAGGTCTTTGGAAACAACCGGAAGTTGTTGAATGATTGGGAAGGCGAAAATTCCCAGCGTGGCGGCAATGATGATCAACAAGCCGACCGACGGAGTCTGGATTAGGTATTGTGTCCCTTCGCGCAGTTCGGTCATGATGGAACGTGTCCGCGGCTCAACCGGCGCTTTGTATAGTGTGCGTACGAAAAAAAGACTGATAATGATGGCGACAAAACTAAGACCATTTAATAAGAAGACCCAGCCCTCGCCATTTTTTGAAAATAGTAAAAGTATGGGTACGATCATGGCCGGCCCAAGCACACGTGAAAGATTGAAGGCAGTGGATTGTAAGGCGATCGCGTTTGGCAGAGACTCGCGGCCCACTAGTTCGATTAACATAGCCTGGCGCGCTGTAATCTCGAATGCGCTGGCGATACCAAGAATGAGCGACGTGACTACGATATGCCAGATCATAATTGTTTCACTCAAAGCCAGAGCAGCCAAGGCAAATGTATCGAGCATCATAATGATCTGCAGAAAGATGATGGCTTTGCGTTTGTCTACGTGTTCGATCAATACGCCGCCGGGTAAAGCCAGAAAAAAAGTTGGCAGCGTCACTGCGAAACCGATCAACCCAAGGTCAAAGGGACGGCCGCTCAGACGGTACGCCAGCAAAGGCAGCGCTGTATTTTGCATGGATGTGCCGATCAGCGAAAATAAATGTCCCACCAAAAAAATAGCGAAGTCACGCGAGGCGAATGCGGGAAAGCGTTGTGCGAGAAGAATGCGAATTTTGCTCATTACACCTGTAACAAAAGAGATAGTAATTGATCCTTCGACACGGCTCAGGATGAATCTTCGACAACGTTTAGGACAAATCTTCAACTGCGCTCAGGGAGTGTTTCTTAAGACTAAATATTGATTAAAAAAGAGCGTTCTCCACAAAGCAACTGTGTTGTGAATACTGTAAACTATTTAAATCTAGAGTCGCGTTGAAGTGTTAACCGCAGCCCCTCTTCCAATTTGATCGAAGGTTGGAATCGTAGTTTTTCTTTTGCAAGATTTAAGTCTGCTCGCATGCGGGAGACACCGCCTGAAGTTTGGGCGTTGTAGACCACGTTGGCTTTGCTGTTGGTCACGTCCAATACAACACGCACAAGCTCGCGGATGGGGGTCTCTATGCCTGAGCCGACGTTGATCACCAGATTATTGATATTCGGCGCAGTGGAGGCGGCTACCATGGCGCTGACAACATCGTCCACATAGATATAATCGCGGGTCTGGCTGCCATCGCCGTGTGCGACCAATGTCCCGCCGCGCAGGGCTTGACGTAAATAATGCGGCACAACGGGTGGGTGAGAGGCAGGCAAATGTTGACCCGGGCCATAAGCGTTAAAGATTCTTAAGCTGACAGTTTCAATGCCCCACAATCCGCCAATCGTGCGGACATAATACTCGGCCGCGAGTTTGGAAACTGCATACGGAGAGCGCGGGTTTGGCGTAGCAGACTCTGTCAGTGTAGAATCTCCCAAGTCGCCGTATACAGCTCCGGACGACGCCAGTACGACCCGTTTGACTCCCACATCCCGAATGGCTTCCATAAGTGCTACTGTCCCGCCTACATTGACCGCATTATAGTCACGCGGATAGAGAACCGATTCTTGAACTGAAACACGTGCCGCGAGGTGATAGACCACATCCACATCTTGAAGCAGAGTCCACAACTTGGGACGGTCGTTAACATCTCCGCGTGTAAAGTGAACATCAGGCACAAACGCTTGAGGATCGCCAGTGGATAGATCATCGAGGCCGCGCACTTGATGGCCTTCGCGGGCGAGATGATTTGCAAGAGAAGAGCCGAGGAATCCCGCGGCTCCAGTGATTAAAAAGTTCATAGGCGAAAGATTATACCCGTAATATTGGTACCTGCTTTTGATTGACTCGTGCAAGGTAGTGTGTTATTTTATATACAGTAGTAAACGGTAGGTTACGTTGGTTTGAAGAACAGCCACAGCTCACAGTTTCTGTGAGCTGTTTTGTTTTGACCTCCGATGGAACAAACAGATTTACCCAATTCTTTTTTTCAATTGCCAAAGGAGGCAAAAATGTCTGATCGTATCATTGGTACAGTAAAGTGGTTCAACGGTGACAAGGGCTTCGGTTTCATCGAGCGCGAAGGCGGAGCGGATGTATTCGTCCATTTCTCTGCCATTCAAGGTGACGGTTTCCGTAACCTGACTGAAGGCCAGAAAGTTGAATTCGTTGTTGAAAAAGGACCCAAGGGTCCTCAGGCAACGAACGTCACCGTTCTTAGCTAATCGCAATAATAAAAAGCCTGACGCGAAAGCGTCAGGCTTTTTTGATTCTTGGGGGAGAATATCTTATTGTGCTGCTGAGAATACCAACTTTCCATTTTTAGAGCGCCTATGCATACACTCGCCCCAAATTTCCTGTGGATAGATAATGGCGTTTGTTCCGGGGAGTTGTTCAATGGATAAGCCTGTATTCAAGTCAATGCCAACTTGTTGATAGGCTTTATAGATCAGTTGACTACAATAAAAAGTCTCTTCGGTTTCGGCGTTGAGGAAGTTTAGGTTGTAAGGTTTTCCAACTTGTGCGAGACAATACTTTGCCACCGTGGCGCGCATTTGGAATTCCTCTTCTTCTGAATATCCCTGACCATCCAATGGGGAGGCGATGCCGTAGAAGGTATCAAACAACAATCCGCGCTGACGTGCCATGCGTTCGGTATCCCAGTTTGATGATGGAATGTCAAACGTAATCACGCCGCGTGACCCCGCTTCGACACACCGTCCGCCGGGACCGAGATACATGACCACATGGTCCACGTCACCGGGCACGAGACGCCCCACCAGACGCCAGAATTCACCCGGCAGAATATCGGGTTTACCGTTCATTGTGCAGATAATGTCGCCGGTTTGGATGGCGAGGCCTTCAATTTCAAATGTATGTATCATAGTATTTACCGTAATCATTATACGGGAAATTATCCTAAATGTTTCAAAAAAATTCTTCCTAAAATGGAGCTTCAAGCCATCAGCGAGCTGATGGACTCCATAGTCGCGAACTACTGATTATGGCGAAATTTCCACTTGGTATGATGATGGAATGGTCGTGTAGCGTGTCTGCCCGATGACAAAGACCACCAAACGGTTAAGATTACTGAAGTCAACTTCGAATTTTCCCGTACCTTTTTTGATATCGAGATCATGCACCACAATCGTGCCGTCCTTGTTTTGCTCCACAGCGCGCACGCTCCATATTTGCGGAACACGATTGTGAATGCGGATAAATCCGCTGGAAGCCCAATCCTTATCGCCTGCTTCTGCGTTATCGCTCCAGCCGGTTTCAGGGATAGCGAGATCGTCCACGGCGAAACCGGCGTGATTTACCGAGCGGTTATTTTGCATGGCAAAGCGCAGCAGGATTTGTCTGCCCGCGTAGGCATTCAGATTCGCTGTTTCCTGAATCCATACGGCTTCATTTTTTCCGCCGCTGATTCCCGAAAATCCGTGACCGAGATTCTGTCCGTTGGGATCTGTCTCCCGGCTGGATGTGGCAGGCACCAGCGTCCAGTGAATTCCGTTGTCAGTTGAAACGAGCAGATACGCATAATCCCAATCCTCTTCAATGTCATACCAGGCCCAGTATTTTAAAGTAGCGGTCAGCGTGTGGGTCAAGTCCACTTTGCGGGTGAGTGTTGCAAAACTTGAATCATTGCGGTTCGACCACCAAAAACGATCACCGCTGTGCGCATCCGTTGGAAGCAATTTGACTCGTTGATCGCCGCTGAAATTAAGGGTTGCATTGCCTTCGCCCGCAAACGAAAGTATGTCCACGCCGCCGTATTGTTCCACTGTGCCTTGATAGATCACAGGGAATGAATCGGCTTCATAAGCGGGAACAATATTTGGCAAGGTTGGAATCTTATAAGCCAATTGACCGTTTTGAAATGTGGGGTTATTAAAGAATGCTGCGCTGACCGCGTCCGTATAAAAGGCATCCGCGCCGCGTTTTGAATTAAATTTTTCGAGAGTCTGCTCTATGCTCTCTGCTCCATTGGTTGGGCTGGCTGCCAGTGACTTTATAAAATCCTCGCCCAATTGCTCGTACATATATTCAAGATATAAATAGGTCTGCCCATAATCTGCAGAGCTTTTATCCCATTGCCATAAGGATTGATCGGGTTGAACAAGATATTCATTCAGCCAGTTATCGCCCCGCATCCCAGCCACCTGTTGCGCGAGCATACTAAAGCCTTCATTGAGCCAGCCTTCTTCGTCAGAGTCCACGTTGATATGGATCATGTGCTGAAATTCATGCGCGAGGACTTCCTTGTAGTAATCGCTTCCAATGCCCGATGACCATGAATTGGAAATAAAGAAGTATTGCCCCTGATTGGAATGCGGTTCGACCGCCGCCGGAAGCTGATCTGCCTCACTGAAATATCCGCCCACCTGACCGATCCCGTCCGAATGAATCACGAACAAACGCACGTCTCCATCCAGCCCGAGGGATTCCTCACTCCCGAAAACAGTCCGCACCCGCTGATAAGATTCATCGAAACTTTTTCCAGCGGCTGTCCAATCTTCTAAAACGGCATCCTGATTTAAAGCATTGAGCGCCTTACTGTTTACATCCTGCCAGAAATATGCGTGCTCTGAAATGAACATCAACTTTGCAGTGATGAGACTATATTCATGGATTGAGTTGTTATAGACCCAGAATGTGCGTGTTTCACCTGCTTGATAAATTCTGATCGGTTGAGATGGAGCAGCAGGGATTGTTGCCGGATTCAAATTTTCGATGGAGACAGCAAGTGCTATCCTGTCCGCTGGGATTGGCTTTCTTGTTGAGAGGGATCTGTATAAACTCTTATCTGCCGATAAAACCGGTTCACCGGAAACGGAGATAAATCCCGGCTCGGAAGCAGTTGTCACATTTTCCATTGCAGGTGCCGCTGGGGCCTCTGTGGCTGCTGGAGCTTCTGTGGCAACGGGCGCGCCGCCGCCGCAGGCTGAAATGATCAATCCCATTAATAGGAGTATGAAGAAAGATTTTCGAGACATAAAAGATTCCTTTTAGGGAAACAACCGCCCGCCAAATATGAATACGAAAATATATCACAAAGAATTGAAAAATAATTTTAATGCGAATCAAAAACCCGCCTCACTGAGACGGGTCTACTTTTTACATTTTACTTCTTACCGAACTTACTTGCTCTTCCTCGGCGCTAACCGATTCCTGCCATAACTCTTGGGCGTAGGAGCGGGGCGCGGTGGGCGGCGCGAGTCCTCACGGGAGCGCCTCTTCCTCGGTTGTCACCAGCAGTTTTCGGGGGGGCGGCTGCGGTGTAGTCGAATCCTTCGAGAGTCTCACGTTTGAGCGGACTTCCCATAATGCGTTCGAGAATCCGGATCATGTCGTTATCTTCGCCTGTCACCAAAGTGAAGGCGTCACCTGTGCGCTGTGCGCGGCCTGTGCGTCCGATGCGGTGAATGTATGCGTCAGCAGTGTCGGGCATATCGTAATTGATAACGTGTGAAATGCTTTCCACATCCAAACCGCGCGCGGCGATGTCAGTGGCGACCATGATCTGATGCGTGCCATTTTTAAAGCCCTTCAGCGCAGACTGGCGCTGTCCCTGCGAACGGTCGCCGTGCAAACTTGTCACTCTGTGTCCGGCACGTTCAATTTGCTGCGCTACTTTTTGCGCGCGATATTTTGTGCGGGCAAAGATCAACACAGAATCGGTATCTGTTTTTTTAAGCAAAGCCAATAACAATTGCGATTTCAAATGCGACGGCACAGGATATAGCGCGTGTGTCACAGTATGCGCGGGGCGGCTGATGCCCATCGCGATCTTCTGCGGATTCTTTAATGTGCTGGTGGCAAGAAATTCAACTTCACCGGGGAACGTGGCCGAGAACAACATGGTTTGGCGCTGCACGGGCAAAGCCTTGATAATACGCTTCACATCGGGCAGAAAACCCATGTCAAACATACGATCGGCTTCATCCAGCACAAGGGTTTCGATCTTTCCCAAACGGGCATGACCCTGATTGACAAGGTCGAGAAAACGGCCCGGGCAAACGATCAGGATTTCTGCACCGTCACGCAGTGCCTTGACTTGGGGTGCGGGTCCGACTCCGCCGTAAATGGTTGCGCTGCGGAGTTTGGTCCCAGCTGAGAGAGCCTTCACGACATCGTGAATTTGTTCAGCCAACTCACGGGTCGGCGTAACGATCAACGCACGCGTTACATTGCGTGGGCCTTCGAAGAGCAGTCTGTGTAAGATGGGGAGGACGAATGCGGCGGTCTTGCCTGTGCCTGTTTGAGCGGTACCGATAATATCGCGTCCGCGCAGGGCGGCGGGGATGGCTGCTTCCTGAATGGGAGTTGCGGTTTCGTAACCCGCCTTTGTGATTCCCACCATGAGGCGAGGGTCGAGATTAAATTGTTCGAAGTTCAAAGTATTCCTTTTCTTCAGAAGTCTATCAATGTTGGGAAAATGAGCGAATGCTCAAATAAAAACAGCGCGGACTGCTGATCTAGTGAGTCAGCGGATTATTAGTAAATCAGGGACTCGATAATTTGGTTGTAGAAGGATTATAGCACGCCGGTTACGTTTTCAACGTGCCCAATACCGTCTTTGATGTAATATTGTTATGCCAGAAATAGAACAGCGACCCCAACAATTGCCAGCAGTGTGCCGGCAATTGCCTGCCAGCCGACCTTTTCCTTGAAGACAAAATAACTGATCGGAAGCACGATCACCGGCGGCAGGGCCATTAATGTGCTGGCTACGCCGACCTCGGCATGTTGCACGGCCAGCAGGGAGGCCGTCACCCCGAGCACTGGCCCCACCAATGCGCCAATTGCAAGCAGTTTGAGCGTCTGTGGCTGCCTGCGGACTTCTGTGATTGTGGAGCCGGCCTGTCCTTGCAGTATCGCCCAACTCCAGATGAAGATGGCCGCAGCAAGCATACGAATGGCATTGCCTTGAAAGGGTGAAAAGTCGCCTATCATCCCCTGCTTTGAAAGAACAAATCCAACTGCCTGCCCAAGGCCGGCCAGCACGCCGAAGATCACACCGCGGCGCGTGTGCCCATGCGGGGTATCGGCTGGCTCTTCGTGTGACATCACCACCCAGCCGATGCCGGTCAGCGCGATCACAACACCCGTGATTTGCAGAGGTGTAAGAGTCTCACCAAAGAATATCCATGCAATGAGTGAAGCGAAGATCGGCGCGAGGCTTAATAACAAACTGCCGAGCCTTGTCCCGACTGAGATGAGGGATTGAAAAAAGAAGACGTCGCCCAGCGCCAGCCCGATGACTCCCGAAAGGCTCAGCCATATCCAGCGTGAGGAATCTGCTGAAAAGGGGATCGGCTCGCGAAATAGAATGAGATTCAAGATCACGAGATAGGTCAGCGCGAATATGATTCGCAGGCGATTTGCATTTTGCGGACCTACCATGCGCCCGGCCTTTGTAAAAATGATCGCTGTGATCGAAAAGAAAAAGGATGTTGCCAACCCTGCAATTTCACCGATGAAGTTCATGTTTCTCCTGAAAGATCATACGCCGGGTTGACTGTTGCTTTCTTTTCCCAACTCGGCCCTTGTTAATAAAATAACGGCTGCGAGAATGAATCCGCCGCCGACCATCACAATGGGAAGTAGTTTCTCTCCAAAGAGCCAGGCCGCAAGCAAAACAGTGACAATTGGTTCCAATGTTGATAGCATTGCAGCATTGGTGGGTCCGATAATTTCAAGCCCGGCTAAAAAAGTCACCACTGGAATAATGGTCGAGAGAACGATGATGCCAAGCATGGCAAGCCAGCCTGAATTACTGGCAGGGAAGTGTGCGCCATTGGTGAAGGCCAGCAGGCCAAACACAACTCCGGCGGATGCAAAAATTACAGTTGAAGATTGCACCGCTGAGACATGTTTCATCACGTTTGTTCCGACGATAATGTAAATGGAATAGATCAAGGCCGCAGTGATTGCCATCAGCGCGCCGATGAGTTGTCCGCCGTTGGGGTCAACAGTGAGGGCAGAGCCGATCAGTGCGAGGATCAATGCTGTCACTTTTACCCAATTCACTTTTTCGTGAAGAATGAATATGGAGAGGATGAATACGAACATCGGGTATAGATACAAAAGCAGCGCCACCAATCCAGCGGATGCGTATTTGATGGCGGTCATGTATAGGAAGGATTGGCCGACATATCCCAATGCGCCCATGCCGATCAGTTGGCCGAGAATCTTTCCGCGTGGAAAATGCTCCTTGCGCAGAAGCAGGATGATGGTCATGAAAGATGCGGAGATGCTGAAGCGTAGGAAGAGCACCGTGAAGGTGTCCATCCCATCGGCGTAGACATAATGTCCGAAGATGGCGAGTGTCCCAAATGATGCAGCCGAGATGGCAATGAGGAAGATGCCGAAGAGTCGTTTCATATTTGGGATTGCAAAAAAGCGCGGATGTGAGCAGCCGTTTCATTCCATGAAGGCTGCTGTGTATATCGTTGTCGCGCATTGAGTGAAAGTTGGGTAAGCAGCTCACGGTTGGATGCAAGGGTTGAGATATGCTTTGCAAGCGTTGTTGAATCATTTGGTTGAATGAGATAACCGGTTTTCCCGTGCTCAATAATTTCACCCGCTGCGCCGGCGGTTGTGCCGATGGCGGGCAGACCAAAGGCCATGCCTTCGAGATAAACAATGCCGAAGCCTTCGTAACTTGATGGGACGATGAGTACGTGAGCGTGTTTGAGTTTTTCAACGAGCGGTTCGTTGTTGAGAGAGTCGTGAAATGTGACGATGGACGATAGCCCGTTGACCGTGACAAACTCTTGCATTTGTTTCGCGTATGCCGGGTCTGAGGTCAATGATCCGATCACATCCACTTTGACTTTTGACTTTCGACTTTCGACTGCACTTAAAAGCGTATGTAATCCCTTTCTTCCATTACGTTCCCAAGA
This sequence comes from Candidatus Villigracilis proximus, assembly GCF_016717045.1. Classification (NCBI taxonomy): domain Bacteria; kingdom Bacillati; phylum Chloroflexota; class Anaerolineae; order Anaerolineales; family Candidatus Villigracilaceae; genus Candidatus Villigracilis; species Candidatus Villigracilis proximus. The sequence continues at coordinate 17,501 of NZ_JADJUO010000003.1, forward strand.
AATACAATGCGCAATGGGTCTTGTGATGCGCGGGTCTTGATTTCGTTCTCCGAAATTGCATCGCCAAATCTGTTGGTGGGTGGATACGCCACAACATCTGGCTTGCTGTTTCCTATTAACTTATTTACTACGCCCCTTGTCGTTTGCGAGTTGAAGATGAAGCCATCCACGCTTTGTAGATATTTCTTTTCAGGGATGCGATAGAAATTATTTTGCCATTGCGGACGTAGCTCTGAGGAACGCAAGTGATGCACAAGCGAAATAATGGGGCAGGGATGTTTTCCGAGATTTGCTGCGATCAGCGAAGGATGATTGAGTTCGTCCTGAATCAAAATATCAAACCTATGGAGTCCGGCAGCTTGCTGTCGGTTTTTTAAGAGATCGAACCTAAAATTATCTGTGAGATGCGCCGCGTAATTCCGCCACGGCAGGGAAATAATTTCAACAGTATCTCCCTGTGCGCGTAAATATTCAACCAGTTTGCGGTCGTACATGTATCCGCCGCTGAGAGTGTCGAGGGAGCCGTAGATGATGAGTCCAATTTTCATGGGGAAGGAAGTTTGTGGGGTATGTGAAGTATATGAGGTTTCTATGGTGTGTGACGTTCGATTGAGTAGGCGGCCCAGGCGTTTGCATGTTCCCAGAGGACAACTTTTAGCGCGGAAATATTTCCTGCTTTGATTCTTTCATTTAGTGTTGTGGCGAGGATGCGTGAGAAGTGTTCAATGGATGGATTCAGCCCTGCGAACTCTGGTTTTTCGTTGAGCATTTGTTCGTTGTAGTAATTCACAACTCCATCAAGATGCTTCTCAACATCTACAATGTCTACGAGATAACCGTGTTGATCAAGTTCCGCGCCTTCGAGTTGCAGTTCAAGAATGTAATGATGGGAATTGGGAAAGTTTTCAGGCCCCCAATCTCCTCCAATTAGAAAATGGCGTGCAATAAATTCACGGCGAACTCCGAGTGTGTGCATGGTTGGGCTCCAGTTTTGAGTGTCAGGCGTCAGCGTGTAGACTTAACAGCCTGCATGGTAAGTTGGTTATTATTTCTTGTGATGGGCATTGCAAAATCAAAGGCGCTGATACGAGTGCAGTAATCGAGATCAGATTTTGGAAATTCAGGAAGATTTGGATTTAGATGAACTTCCGCATCTTTTGAATCGTAAACACGTTTAATAAAAGGCTGTTTATCTGGGTTTTGACCTTTAAGCAAAGCTTCCAAATATTCTGCACAGGACAGGTCTTCGTCGTTGTTGTAACCGCCGGTGATGACAAAAATTACTTCAGGCGGCGCGATCTTTAAAACATGATCTACCGTTGCGTCTACAACGACAAAACTGGTTGCAAATAATATATCCGCATTCACACAGCGGACGGCACCCTGCGTGCCTGCGCCTGTGCGCTGAATGAGGGTTAATCCTGTTAAGTCTTCTTCGAGAATTTGAGTGGGTGAGTTGCCGAAGTCAAAGCCTGCGGGGGGAAGTCCGCCGACTTCGCCCATTGCCTTTGCGTTTAGGATTTGTGCTTTCAAAGCCAGTGCTTCTTCAACGGTGCTGACGAGCATGATCTCTTTTGCTCCACGCGAGAAGGCATAAGCAGCATTTGAGAAAGCGCGCAGAACGTCAATCACAATGACCAGTCCGCTGGCGGTGTGGCAGGTTTCGAGGGTGGTGTAATGAAATTTCATTTGGAATAATCGAAGATCACTTGTATTGTCTCTTGCGGATTTTCATCCAGCAGGTGATAGGCTTTATTTGCATCATGGAGCGAAAACCTGTGCGTGATCCATTTCTCCGGTTTGATTCTTTCCAGCGCTTTCCAGGCTGTATCGAATCTGCGTGACTTATCCCAGCGGCCGGATAACTCGGGCGAGATGGTGCTGACTTGAGACGAGATGAGTCGAATCCGCGAGCGATGGAACGCGCCGCCGAGATCGATCTCCGCGCGTTTTTGTCCATACCACGAGCCGATGACCACACGTCCGCTGAAGGTGGTGAATGCAATTGCATCATTTAAAGCAGCAGGAGAACCACTCAGTTCAAAGGTCAGGTCGAAAGAGTCGAAGGTCGAAAGTCGAACGTCATCTGGCGCGAGACTTTTTACTTCTAACTTTTTACTTTTACTCTGAAGCGCCTCTCTCCTTAACGCAAACTGATCCACTGTGACCAGACTCTCCAGCGGAAATTCACTTAATAAAGAAGCAGTCAGTAAACCGATAATGCCCTGACCCAAAACCAAAACCCGTTCACCAAGAATCGGCGCACCGTCTTGCACCAGATTTACAGCGGTCTCCATATTGGGTAGGAAGCAGGCAGATTCAGAAGAAAGGAAATCGGGAATGGGAATTAAGGATGAAGGCTGCGTGATGAAATGTGAAGTGTGTGGTTGAAATGCAAACACCCTCTTATTTAACCATTCACTATTCACTTCTTTTCCTATTTCTTTAATGACCCCTACACATGCATATCCATAGGCCAGCGGATAATTCAAGTCGCTGCTGACGCCATCGTTTGCATCTGCCAAATGCGGAAACTGTCCACGGTAGACCAGCATCTCTGTCCCTGCACTGATGGCCGAGCAGATGGTTTCCACGAGTACTTCATCTTCTTTGAGGCGGGCGATTGGCGTTTCTCGAATTTCTAGTTTTTGCGGGGCGGTGAAGAATAGGGTCTTTGCTGTTTGCATGGCGTGAGTTTAACATAAAAGATGACAGTTACTTTTGTGAAAGTAACTGTCATCTTTTATGCTTGATTATTTTCCTGCAGAAGGCTTGATGGTATAGCCGGGTGGGATGCGCCGAAACTCATAGTTTTCTACAATAGCTTCGATCACCTGACTGTGTTCAATTGTCACTTCCTTGAACTCAAACCCCGATATTAAAAACTCGGGGCTTATATCTGGCTGACACCATACCACGCGCGCCGGAACTGTAATACGCGAAGCCGCGATACCCGGTAATTCGGGCAATTCAACCGCAAGCGTAAGTTCTGAGTTTTCCGTCATTGGTTTTTCGCCGATCACCATTGCCCCGTGTAAATGCAAATCGCCCAGATACCCAAGCAAATAACCGCTATATAGATCAAATACCTGTGAATAGGCCATTAAATTTTTGCGTTGTACTCTACGTCTTTCCTGCATTTGCGCTCCTTATATTCTAGTGTACATGAACTGGCATTTAAAGAGCATTGCTGTTTTATGGTAAAAATAGCCATGCGATGGATATATATTTCCCCTCATTTGGATGATGCCGTACTTTCCGCTGGCGGCCTGATCTACGATCAAATTCGCGCGGGCATGGATGTGGAAATCTGGAACTTTATGTGCGGCTTTCCCGCCACTGAAGAACTTTCTACTTTTGCACAGGTGATGCATTATCAGTGGGGCATTCCCGCCGCCGCAGACTTAATCACCGCCCGCCGTGCAGAAGATGCCAAAGCCGCCGGCATTGTCGGCGCGAAAACCGTCTACTTTGATTTTTTAGACTGCATCTACCGGCGCGGTAAAAATGGTGACTGGCTTTACACATCGGGGGTGTTTGACCCTCCCTGTGAGGACGATGCGGATTTGCCCGCTCGAATAGCAGAATCGATTTCCGCCCGCCTCAACCCGACCGATCAACTGGTCTGCCAACTGGCGCTTGGTTCACACGTTGACCATGTTCTCGTGCGCCGCGCCGTGGAATTGCTCCAGCGTCCTGTTTTGTATGACGTGGATATTCCATACCTGTTCAATTCTCCTGCTGAATTGGCGCCGAAAACTGCTGGGATGAAAGCGAACACCCACAGAATAACCGCAGCAGGTTTACAGTCCTGGCAGGATGCGGTGGC